>JAIELM010000012.1 GCA_019752975.1 Undibacterium sp.
TTGAACCGCAGTACGGAAATTTGCCGCACCTTCCATAGGTAAATAAGGGCGAGCACCGGCTTCTGCGACAACTTTCAATTCTGCTGCACGTACAGAAGGCAACATAGGAATTTTGCCATTATCATCGAAATAAATCCCTATCGACAGATTGATTTTGTTTGGGCGAGTATCTTTGCCAAACGCTTCGTTCAATGAAAGGATGGGATCGCCTGCATAGGCTTCGACGTGCTGAAACATGGTAAAAACTCCGAGTTGGTTACAAAAAAATTACAAGAAAATTACAAAGAAATAATTCGTATGAATGCCAAAAAATGAAAAACAACAGGCGTTTTTCACCAACCCAGTATTCTGCCATACTATTAATCAACGCACCAAAACCGAGGTGATATATTCGTGTAATTTCCCATCCCAACCAAAAAACAAAGGAGCATCAAGATGAACTACATAGACGGTTTTGTCATTGCCGTACCGACTGTCAATAAAGCGGCTTATCAAGCCTACGCTGAAAAATTCGCCGCCGTGTTTAAAGAATATGGCGTGCTTAACATCGTGGAATGCTGGGGTGATGATGTGCCACCGGGCAAACTCACCTCCTTCCCACTTGCCGTGCAGTGTAAGGAAGATGAAACGGTGGTCTTTTCTTGGATGACTTGGGCATCCAAAGAAATACGTGATGCAGGGTGGGAGAAAATGATGAAAGACCCACGTTTTGATCCCTCAGCGATGGCTATGCCCTTTGACGGCAAACGCATGATTTATGGCGGGTTTCAAAAGTTGCTGGAGATATGAGCAAAGTACCGATCTCATCGACGTGATCAATTACTAGTAATTTGCTTACGGGATGTTTGGTGCCACTAGCACACAATCGTCCTAGGTGGCATCAAAACTACCCGTGAACATCAACCGCTACGTCTGTAGAGCGACTCTTCAGTACCGAAGAGTCGCCTAAGACGATGCTTTCATGTAGACATGCATGTACATGAAAGAAATCATTACACCATCGCTAGGCACACCTTGTTTCGACCTGTATGCTTTGCTTGATATAATGCCTTATCAGCGCAATTCATGAGCATGTCAATATTTTGTTCTCTCGACGAAAGCGCTGTTACACCGATGGAAACCGTGAAATGAATTGGCAATCCATTTTCTAAGGAAACGACCGTGGTGTTAATCGTCGTTCTTAGCCGTTCTGCGACCAGCATCGCTTCCTCTTGATCAGTTTCTGGCAAAAGAATGGCAAATTCTTCGCCGCCGATACGCCCAATGATATCCACAGAACGAAAAGTACTAGTG
The DNA here is from genome assembly GCA_019752975.1 of Undibacterium sp. Lineage (GTDB taxonomy): Bacteria > Pseudomonadota > Gammaproteobacteria > Burkholderiales > Burkholderiaceae_D > Undibacterium. The sequence continues at coordinate 1,294 of JAIELM010000012.1, forward strand.
CAAATTCTCGCCAGTTCTTTAAGTACTTTGTCACCCGATTTGTGACCATGTATGTCGTTCACTTGTTTAAAAAAATCAATGTCCAACATAAAAAGTGAAAGTGCTTCGCCATAACGTAATGCACGTTTCATTTCTCTTTCAGATTGCTCCATAAAATAGCCGCGATTATTGACCCCAGTAAGGTAATCGACATGGGCTTGATGTTCCAATCTCATTTGAAGCTTTTTTAGCGCCGTGATATCGATATTGGTGCCAAGCATTCGTACCGGCTCGCCTTTTTCGTCTTGAAATACTTTGGCAACTCCTCGAATGTAACGGAATTCATTATTTGGCCAGAGTATCCTAAGTTCCATATCAAAATCCCGCTCTCCAGCAATCGCGGCCAATATCGCTTGGTCAGCGCGATCAAGATCATCAGGATGCAAAGATTTTCGCCACGCATCCTCAGTCACGGGATAGTCTTCACGTTGAATATGGTAAAGCGCGAACATAGAATCACTCCATATTAATTCTCGTGTTTGTAGATTCCAATCCCAGATACCCACCCCAGTAGAGAACGTGGCTAATTCCAATCGTTGTTCCTTGTCCATTAACTCACTTTGGACCTTTTTACGCTCACTGATATCCGTAATCGCGCCCACCATGCGAATCACCTTTCCTTGCGCATCACGCAAAGATTCGCCACGCGATTCTATCCAACGGTAGCTACCGTCCTTATGGCGCATGCGAAGTTCGACATGAAAGGCTTCACCTTTTTGAAAATGATGATTGATTTGAGTGGTTACGCGCTCTTTATCATCCGGATGGATACGATTGAAAAATGTTGCTTCAACATTGGCCAATTCATCGTCTTGGTAGCCCAAAATCTCTTTCCAACGAGGAGAAAGAAAATCGCCCTGGGTAAGGGGATTCCAATCCCATATGCCGTCGTTAGTTGCTGCTACCACCAAGCGCAAACGTTCCTCGCTCAAATGTAAAGATTCTAGGGCGCGTTGTTGCTTGTCCATGCTCTTGTTGAACGCATTTGCTAAATTGACGATTTCTGCCGGACCAGAAGGGTAAGCCAGCAAGCTAAAATTCCCCTCCCCGACTGCGTCTGTGGCTAACGCCAATGAGTGGATTGGACGTTCAATACGTCTGGCTAAAATGAATGCAAAAACAAATAAAACTCCTACACCGATTAAGCTGATGCAGGTGCTGGTGATTGCCTGATTTTTTGCCTTTGCGTAAACAGTATCGGCAGGAACACCAATAAAAGCGACCCACTTACTTGACGGCATGGGCACGACAGAAAAAAAACGTAGCACACCGTCGATCGCCAAACTCTCAAATTCCCCATCGCGTGTAGCAACAATTTGATGTGCTGCTTTTGCATTCGGTATGGTACCGATCACCTGCTCCGGATCTTTATTTCGCCAGATCATGATGCCACCGGATTCAAAGAAACCGTATCGGCTTTCTGGACTTAATTGTTGCTCTGGAATTCCAGGGTCGAGAGATTCTAAACGAAGCGCAATACTCATGGCACCTACGATTTTATTTTGCGAATCCCAAATTGGTGCACTAAGGTCGAGTAACCATTTTCCCGTCGTCGAATCACGATAAGGAGTACCAACATTAAAGGCTTTGCTATCGATGGTTTTTTTCAACCACGGCAATCTCGCGCCCTCACTCGGCCTCAACTCAGGCAATGGACGAGAGGAGCAAAGCACGCTTGCCTGAAGATTCGCATAACTCATGCTATCAAAATCAGCACTCAAAGTACCCACCTCTTTGAGCAAGGGATCACAATGAGCCTGGTCAATTATTCGGATTAGCGGGCGCGTGGCCAGGGTTTGTAATTTCTCTTGAACATGGGATATTTTCCGCTCAGCCGTGGTAGCCATGACCATCGCTAGGCTACGCAGAGAAAACTTGGCATGCTCAATCGCGACTGCTCTATTCTGATAAATATTGAATCCAACCACCAACACCAAAGGGATCGCCAACGCGATCACTAAATTCGCAAGACTACTGCGGATGGAGTTTGTCATTATTTTCATCTATGGTCAGTTCATGGCCTTGCTACTTACTGAAATTGCAGGCTACTACATAATGTACCTTCCATCAAGAAAGTGATCACATGAAAGTTTTTGTAGCGTTCACATAAACTCATGCTTCCAATACAAAATCATATTAAAGTAGGACTTACGCAAAATTGCGCTGGCTAGAGCCTGCCCTCGAATGCTTGAATCGCGGGCGCGGAGCCGCAGGCAGTACATTTGTACCTTAGTTTAGCAAGCGGCGAACGCAACAACGCCAGCGTCTGTTTTGCGTAAGTCCTATCCAAGTCCAAGCGTATTTTCGGCGCAAGATGACGGCCGCTATAATGAAATTCACGACAGAAAATGAGGCATTAAAGAGACAAACAAGATCTTCAGCCTCATAATCCCGGTGCATGAGACTAAACGTCTTCCTGCTTCGTCATAAACAAGCTTGACGCTTCCGATGGCGCTGATTTTTCTCTTCCCAACAGACGTTTAATCCAATGTTCAAAATCATCTACATAAGTAAATACCGCTGGCACCACCAATAGACTTAACAAGGTTGAGGTAATCAAGCCACCGATCACGGCAATCGCCATCGGTGATCTAAAGCTAGGATCGGCTCCCCAACCTAAAGCCAAGGGCATCATGCCCGCACCCATGGCGATGGTGGTCATGATAATCGGACGACTACGCTTATGGCAGGCATCGACCAAAGCGTCAAAACGACTCATGCCAGCGTTACGAGCGATGATGGCATAGTCGATTAAGAGGATGGAATTTTTGGTCACGATACCCATGAGCATAATCAGGCCAATCACTGATGGCATAGACAAAGCACGCCCGGTCACTAGGAGAGCAAAAAACGCACCGCCTATGCTGAGCGGCAAGGCCGCCAAGATGCTTACCGGTTGCAAGAAGTCTTTGAAAAGCAGGACTAGAACCCCATAAATACACAAAACGCCAATCAACATCGCGATACCGAAGCTGGCGAACAGGGCCTGCATTTCTTGGGCATCGCCGATCTCGACAATACTCACTGCAGCGGGTAAATTTTTCAAACTCGGTAAGGCAAATGCCTCCTCATTTACCTCACCTAATTGACGTCCACCAAGCTCGACTTCCAAGGTGACGTTACGGCTGCGATTGAGTCGATTGATCTGTGCCGGTCCCGAATCCATGGTGACTGTAGCGACACTAGCTAGCATCACAGGACCATGCTTACCCGGTACGGTAAGACGTTCTATTGCCGCCAAATCAGCGCGTATCGCATCCGGCAATTTAACCCGTATAGGCACCTGACGCTGAGCTAGATTGAGTTTGGATAAAGCCATATCGTAATCGCCAGCGGTTGCCACTCGTACCGTCTCGGCAATACTCTCTGCGGTCACGCCAAGGTCTGCCGCTTTGGCGGAATCTGGCCGCACAATAATTTCTGGTCGGACTAAGGAAGCGCTGGAACTGACGTTACCCACCCCTTTCAAAGTGCGCAAGTCACGCTCTACTTGTCGAGCCGCCTCCAACAAGGCAAGTGGATCGTCGCTCTTTAATACCAACTGCATCTTCACGCCATTATCCAAAGGCCCGACCGCAAATTTAGCACCGGGAATATCTGCCATTTTATTGCGTATAGCCGTGTCGATATCGGTGATTACCATGTGTCGTTTAGTACGATGGGTGGTCATCACTGTCAGTACCGCTCTACGGGCTTCGGCTGCAGCGCCGGGGGCAAAAAAATCACCGCTGGAACCACCACCGATAGAGCTAAATACGCTCACCACATTGTCGACCTTCATTACTGCCTGTCTAGCTTGCTCGGCGATATGACTCGTTTCTGCTAAGGTACTTCCAGGTGGAAGTTCGATATTGACTTGCGTTTGACCACGGTCCGCAGGTGGCACAAAACCAGTAGGTAATAACCCCACCAGACTAATCGAAGCGATGAAAAAAAGTGTCGCAGCGATCATCGTGATCAAGCGATGATGCAAACACCATTGCATGGTACGCATATAGCGTTGCATCATCCAACTATCAGTGCGCTGCACTACTTCTCCGGCATGATTTTTCTTCGACGCTTTTAAAATATAGGCTGCCATCATCGGTGTGAGTAAGCGTGCTACTACCAAAGAAGCCAAGATCGCCAACACCGCAGTCCAACCGAATTGTTTGAAGAACAGACCGACAATTCCTCCCATGAACGCGGTCGGCAAAAATACTGCGACCAAGGCAAAAGTAGTCGCAATGACCGCCATGCCGATTTCATCGGCTGCTTCGGTCGCGGCCTGAATAGGTGTTTTTCCCATCTGCAAATGGCGTTCGATATTTTCTATCTCTACAATCGCATCATCGACTAACACACCAACTACCAAGGCTAAAGACAATAGTGTCACGGTATTTAAACTAAAGCCAAAATAGGCCAATCCTAAAAAAGTAGGAATCACCGACAACGGTAATGCTGCCGCCGCAACCAAAGTAGAACGCCAATCACGCAAGAACCACCACACCACCAACACCGCCAACAAAGCGCCCTCGTACAACAAGATCATGGAGCCATCAAAGTTTTCCTGCACTGGTGCTGCATTATCCACCGCCATCTTGAAAACATACTTCGGATAGGCCTTTGCCAACTCTGCTACTGCTTCATTTGCGCCGGCCGCCACATCAATTTCGCTCGCCCCCTTGGAACGAAAGATCTCAAAACCGACCACCTCTTTACCATTAAAAGTGGCGCGTGATCGTGGCTCACTAATCGTGTCGCTCACCGTCGCCACTTGATCCAATCGTAGGCTACGACCATCAAGTAAAGAAATATTCAAAGCGCCCAATTCCTCCGCCGTTTTGACCGTAGCAATGGTGCGCACGGATTGTTCGGCACCACTGACATCACCGCGTCCACCGGGAGCTTCTTTTTGTATGCTTTTTAATCGGCGCGAAACATCCAAGGCAGAAACATTTAAAGCGGCCATTTTATTGGCATCTAACTCCACTCTTACTTCACGAAATACGCCGCCCATACGTCCCACAGTGCCAACTCCGGGCACACTACGCAGACGCTTAACCACGGTGTTATCTACGAACCAGCTGAGCTCCTGCACGTCAGATGCCACATTTGCTTGCGACACTGTCGGCACTACCGCCTGTTCAACGGTATAGGTAAGAATCACACGACCTGCAGTCGATACTTTGGTGACGGTGGGATCACGCATCTCACTGGGCAAATCAGCGCGTACGGTAGCGACCGCATCGCGGGTTTCATTGACCGCATCGGAAATACTTTTTTCCAAAATAAATTCCACAGTAACGACCACACTACCATCTAGAACCGTGGTAAAAATATTCTTCACACCTTGTAAGCTCGCCACTGCATCTTCCATCTTACGCGCCACTTCCGTCTCTAGTTGAGCCGGAGCGGCACCAGGCAAGGATGCATTGATGGTTACGATGGGCAATTGAATATCAGGAAAATCTTGAACTACATTACTCTTAAATGCCAACACCCCCGCCAAACTAAGTAAGGCAAATAACATAATGGCGGGAATGGGATTTTTGATCGACAGGGTAGAGAAATTCATATTCATTTCCCTTTATTTAATGACCGAATTGGTCGGCGTAGTTACTGGCGCTGATGTTGGCGCTGATGTTGGCGCTGATGTTGGCGCTGATGTTGGCACATACAACTTGACCAAATCACCGTCGTTTAAGAAACCAGCACCGCTAGTCACAATTTTTGTACCCGCAGGAACACCTGCTTGTACGCCATTAATCAACTCCACCAGTTCGCTACCGGCGACTAACATACGACGCCCTGTTTGCACCTTCACTTGGGTGACTCTTTGGTCGGAATTAAGTTTAAACACATAGTTGAAGCCATCACGTACCACCACCGCTTGTTGAGGAATGCTAAGTGCTTCTGAACTCCCTAAAATGAAGTCTCCACGGGCGAACATACCAGGTTTAAAAGCCGTCTGAAAAGCTTTACTTTCTTTAGCCGGTAACAAGTCCACATACACCAGTCCAGAGCGGGTTTGCGCATCCACAGTGGGACCAATTGCGCGCACTTTGGCCTTTGCTTGCACACCATTAGGCGCGATCACATTCACTTCCATGCCAATCACGATCTTACTTAACTCTGCTGCCGTCACTTCGGCACGCCATTCCAAACGTCCTTGACGGATTAGACGAAACAGTTCTGCGCCATTGCCAGTCACCGCACCCACCGTCGCCAAACGAGCCGAAATAATCCCACCATCTGGCGCAACGACACGGGTGTATTTCAAACGCAAAAGTTGTACGTCTAAAGTCGCCTTCATTGCCGCAACCCGTGCTTTAGCAGTTTGTTCTGAGGTTAAGTACTGACCAATTTGTTGCTTACTGATCGCCCCGCTCGCTTGCAAACCACGCGCTCTATCGGCATTGCTCACCGCCTCAGCTGCGGTCGCTTCCGCCTCCACTAGGGCAGCGCGCGCCTGCGCCACATCGGCCTTGATAGACTCACTGGCAAATGCCGCCAAGAGTTGTCCGCGCTGTACCACGTCACCTACATTGACCAGCAGTTCTTCGATACGTAAGCCATTCGATTCAGAGCCAATAATCGCCTCTTGCCACGCTGCGACGCTGCCGTTGGCGACTAACTTGCTGGACATAGAATTACTACGCACCTCGGCGACACTAACGGTTAGCGCGGGCTTAGCTGTGGCTTTTGCACTCGCATCGACAGGAGCAGCGTTCACAGTTACTCCGAACATGAGGCTAGCGTAGAGGTAACTCAAACAGACTTTCAATTGCCATGATTTTTTTTGCGTAGTACGCATATGAAAATTCCCTATAATATAAATGCTGAAATGCTTATCGCAAGCTACTTCTCACTAGCGAAAATTTAACGCATCATACCAGCATTTATAAAACGGTGATCTCGCTTCAAATAAGAACTTTAAGAGGCGCAGAGTTCGGCCAACACACTGACATAACGATAGAAATGACAGCTGAAATGGCAACTAAAATTGCAACTAAAAGAGCAACGCATTAGTTTCAAACGCCATCCCAATTACCGTTAGAATTGAGACCTGCTCATACAACCACTTCAAACCATATGCTTTCTGAATTTGATCTCATCAAACAGTATTTTGATCACACCCAGATCAACGATGCGCGCATTGCGCTTGGCATAGGCGACGATTGTGCCTTGATCAATCCCACTGCAGGAATGCAACTGGCCATTTCTACCGACATGTTAGTCTCAGGTCGCCATTTTTTTCCCGATGCCGATGCATTTATGTTGGGTCATAAAAGTTTGGCGGTCAATCTCTCAGACTTAGCTGCGATGGGTGCACGACCTTTGGCCTTTACGCTGGCTTTGTCATTACCAGAAGCAAATCCCACTTGGTTAGCGGCTTTTTCTCGTGGTCTATTCTCGCTCGCGAAACAACATGATTGCCACCTCATTGGCGGCGACACCACCAAAGGTCCACTCAATATCTGCATTACTATCTTTGGTGAAGTTCCGTTTGGCATGGCGCTACGACGAGATGCAGCGAAAGTGGGCGAAGATATTTGGATTTCTGGATCTTTGGGAGATGCACGTTTGGCTCTGGGCGCTTATCGCTATGAACTCCATTTAAGCGAAAGTATGTTGACAAGTGCGGCACAACGTTTGCATCAACCAACACCACGTATCGATTTAGGTATCGCGTTGCGTGGCATTGCCAGCGCGGCCTTAGATATTTCTGACGGACTCTCGGGTGATCTTGGTCATATATTAGAACGATCACAGGTAGGTGCCAAGATCTGTCTAGACGATCTTCCAGTAGGTGTCATTTTGCGATCACAAGACTTGGCACGCCGTCGTGAATTTTCTTTGTTTGGAGGCGATGATTATGAACTCTGTTTTACCGCCCCAAAAGAAAAACGTGAGGCGGTGATCGCTGCTGGATTGGCTTGCCAAACACATGTCACTCGCGTCGGAGAAATTGTCGAACAACCAGAACTACAATTGCTGGATGCGCTCGGACAAAATCTCACTTTTGACGATACCTCATTCGATCATTTTAGGTCAAGCTAACTGAGTGGAACTAAGTCGAACCAAGTCGAACTAAGCCCAACTAAGTCAAACCAAGCTGATTCTTTGACAGGGTGTAGCATCACGAACAAAAATACTTATGCCACCAACAAAAATCACATCCATCTCAACGCAATTCAACGCAATTCAGCGCAATAATGGTAAAGTAATCCTCATAATCAATTATCCAAGGAGCGACCATGTTGAACTCGTTAGAATTAGCCGAAAAAGTCGGCGTAGCGCTCAAATCTCGCAAACTTTTACTCTCAGTAGCGGAGTCGTGCACTGGTGGTGGAATATGCCAAGTCTTAACTGAAATCGTAGGCTCATCAGAGTGGTTTGATTGTGGCTTTGTCCCCTATTCCAATTCTTCTAAAACCGAAATGTTAGGCATCGCTGCCTCATTAATCGCCCAACACGGCGCGGTCAGTGAAGAGATCGCTGGAGCCATGGCAGAAGGTGCTATCGCTAATTCAGAAGCACATATTTCACTCTCCACCACGGGCATCGCAGGACCAGGTGGAGCGGTACCTGGCAAACCGGTAGGCACAGTCTGTTTTGGTTGGAAAGTGGGAGGCATCACCCACACCGAACGCAAAGTTTTTGCTGGTGATAGACATGCGGTACGTGAGCAAACTGTGGCGCATGCACTAGACAAATTACTGCGGTTTGTGGAGACAAATTAAACCGAGAATTTCCATTAGGGTTTGAGATGATGGCGGATGAGTTTGCGAGGCAGTTTTGTGTGATTTTATTTT
>JAIELM010000034.1 GCA_019752975.1 Undibacterium sp.
CAGCACGCGGTTTAGATATTTCCGAAATGCCTTGTGTGATCAATTTTGATTTACCTTATAACGCAGAAGATTATGTGCACCGTATCGGTCGCACTGGTCGCGCGGGTGCTAAGGGAGATGCGATTTCCCTACACACTGATAAAGACGAACGTCTTTTAGTGGATATAGAAAAACTGATCAAACAAAAAATTGTACGTCTACAGTTGGCCGGTTTTGTCGCGACTTCTTTGCATACGCCAGAGCGCAAGTCGAGTAGCTATGCTGGTAGCGGCGCTAAATTTGCTGAACGTCCTAGCCGTGGGTTTCAAGCACCGCGCGAACGCGTTGATCCTTGGTTCTTAAAACCTTACGAGCCCAGCGCCAGTCCGGCAGCCAATGTAATCAGTGCGTCGAAACTTAATACTAAGCCGCAAAAGCGGGCGGCATTATTGGGTGGAATGACGAAGACTATTTGAAGAGTATTTCGTCTAGAGAGCGCTTTTCAGTTTGTTAGGGTTTAAAAAAAACGCATTAATCGTAAAATGATTAATGCGTTTTTCATGGAGCGCCGAAAAACCTAACTCAGGTTTGCCACATGTTTTTCGTCATTTTGGGAGAATCGTGCTCTGATCGATGCTTCTATCCCTTCTGCATTTAGACCACATTGAGCTAGTAGTAGAGCGGGATCACCATGGTCGACGAATTTATCTGGTAAGCCGAGAATCAAGAGCGGTTTACAGATGCCTGCTTGCGCTAATATTTCTGCGATTGCTGAGCCAGCTCCACCCATGGTGCAGCCTTCTTCTATACTCACTAGCGCATCGTGGTTGTTCCCTATTTGCTTAATCATATCCACGTCCATGGGTTTGATAAAGCGCATATTGATGACCGTGGCGTCGAGATTTTCACCTGCTTTGAGTGCTGCTTGTACCATAGAGCCGAAAGCAAAAATGGCGATGTTTTTACCTTGCCGTTTGAGTAGTGCTTTACCCATTTCTATACTGGTGAGCTGGCTCTCGCTTAGCGCACCACAGCCCGCACCACGTGGGTAGCGCACCGCGGCCGGCCCTTGGTAGTGATAGGCGGTGGTGAGCATTTGTCTGCATTCGTTTTCATCTGAGGCGGCCATGACGACCATGTTGGGAATGCAGCGCAGATAGGCTAAATCGTAGTTGCCCGCGTGTGTTGCCCCATCGGCGCCGACCAGGCCGGCTCTATCTAATGCGAAGGTGACGTCGAGATTTTGTAGCGCTACATCGTGGATTAACTGATCGTAGGCGCGTTGCAGAAAGGTGGAGTAAATCGCTACTACCGGTTTAAGTCCCTCAGTTGCCATGCCCGCTGCGAAGGTGACTGCGTGTTGTTCAGCGATCCCAACATCGTAGTAGCGTTGAGGAAAACGCTGTTCAAATTCCACCATGCCCGAGCCTTCGCGCATGGCCGGAGTGATACCTATAAGTTTTTCGTCAGTGGCTGCCATATCACATAACCATTGACCAAAAACTTGGGTGTAGGTTTGTTTAGCTGGCGCGCTTGATGGCTTGATGCCTTCCGCAGGATTAAATTTTCCAGGGCCGTGATACAAGATGGGATCGGCTTCAGCGAGTTTGTAACCTTGGCCTTTTTTGGTCACTACGTGTAAGAATTGCGGTCCCTTGAGGTTCTTGATGTTTTGTAGTGTAGGGATGAGCGAATCTAAATCATGGCCATCAATAGGGCCGATATAGTTGAAGCCAAATTCTTCAAACATTGTCGCGGGAACGACCATGCCTTTGGCGTGCTCTTCAAAGCGTCTGGCAAACTCTATCATCGGCGTTGGTAGTACGGATTTGCCGACATTTTTGGCCGCAGCGTAAAATTTTCCCGACATTAGACGGGCTAAATAGCGGTTGAGCGCGCCTACCGGAGGAGAGATCGACATATCGTTGTCGTTTAAGACTACTAGCATATTGATGTCGTCGTAGACGCCGGCATTATTCATCGCTTCAAAGGCCATGCCGGCAGTCATAGATCCATCGCCTATGATGGCAACGGCGTGGCGAGATTCACCTTTGGTGCGCGCTGCAAGCGCCATGCCTAATGCGGCAGAAATTGAGGTGGAGGAATGCGCTGTGCCAAAGGTGTCGTATTCACTCTCTACTCGACGAGGAAAGCCAGAGATGCCCTTTAATTGGCGCAGGCTATGCATTTGATCGCGTCTGCCAGTTAAAATTTTATGCGGATAAGTTTGGTGACCGACATCCCATACCAAGCGGTCTTCTGGGGTATTGAAGACGTAATGCAGTGCGATGGTGAGTTCCACTGTGCCTAGATTGGAAGACAGATGGCCGCCGGTTTTGGACACGGACTCGATCACAAATTCACGTAGCTCATCGGCTAAGGTGGATAGTTGCGGACGGCTTAAATGGCGTAAGTCACTTGGGGTGTTGATGGTCTTGAGTAAAGTCATTATGCTTTCCGCTGTACGATAAGGTCTGCAAGATCATGCAGATAATGGGCGGATTCTCCAAAGAGTGTGAGTGCTTGATGCGCATCTTGGCAGAGCTTTTGTGCCAATTGGCGAGAGGCATATAAGCCGAGTAAAGAGACGTAAGTAGGCTTGTTGTCCGCCGCATCTTTACCAGCGGTCTTGCCTAAAGTCGCTGAGTCAGCGCTGGCATCTAATATGTCGTCGACGACCTGAAAGGCTAGGCCGATGGCTAGTGCATAAGCGTCGAGCGCTTCAATTTCATGCTTGCTTAAATGTTTTCCACTCATTGCTCCCATCAGTACGGAAGCGCGTAGTAGAGCGCCAGTTTTAAGTCTATGCATCTGCTCTAACTCAGGCATGGTTAAAGCGAGCCCGACACTGGCTAAGTCAATTGCTTGTCCGCCGCACATGCCCAGCGAGCCGGAAGCCTGTGCTAATAATTGCAGCATGGGCAGCTTAATTTCTGCGGCGGCAGGTGCTTCCGCTAGCGTTAAAAAAGCTTGTGCTTGCAATGCGTCACCCACTAAGAGTGCGGTGGCTTGATCATATTGCGTATGCACGGTGGGCTTGCCACGCCGTAGTGCATCGTCATCCATGCAAGGCATATCGTCATGCACTAAGGAGTAAGCGTGGATCATTTCTAAGGCACAGGCAGCTGACATCAAGACATTTTTCGGTGCATTCAGACACTCCCCGGCAGCGAAGACCAATAGCGGGCGCACCCGCTTACCACCATCGAGTACGGCATAGGCCATGGCTTGGTGCAGTCTCTGAGGAACTTGGCTGGTATTTGGTAGATGTTGTGCTAGTGCCGCTTCCACCGCTACTTGGGTGGTTTTCATCCATTCTTGAAAACGCTCACTCATGCTTGATCCTCATTCGCTTCAAGTGTAGTAAATGGTTTGAGCATACCCGCGTCTAAAATCTTTACCTGTTGCTCTACTTTTTCTAGTTGTGTGGCGCAGTATTTGATCAGTTCTGATCCGCGTTGGTAGGCGCTTACCGAGGCTTCCAATGGGAGTTGCCCGGCTTCCATTTGGGCGACTAATTGTGTTAGCTCTGCCATTGCATCTTCAAACGACGATGGTGTGCCTGCTACAGATGTTTTTTTAGACATAAATTATTGGATTTAAGTGTTTTTGCATGCGCAATGAGTAACTTATGGGCAATTTACGCAAAATTCTGATAAACCCTGCATTTTAGAGCAAATAATAAAGTTCTGTGGAAAATACAACGCCTTAAAATTTGTTTATGTCGACCTTGCATCTAGGCGAAAATACCTGTTTAATGGCCAAGTATTCCCTAAAAAAAACAAATAAATCCATTTAAATCTATTTAAGTGTGCGTGAATTGCGTTTCAAACATTTCCATGTGGAAATAAGTTGCGTATATTTGCTGTACCTCCTTATCGAGCGAAGAAATGTACCATGTCGATCAATCAAACCGAGCGCTCCCCAGTTGCAGCTTTTACGCCAAAGTCTTTGGCTAAGATGGACGTATGGTCGGCCTTGGTTCAGCATTGCAGTTCATTGTGCTTGCCACAAATTGAGACGTTTTCGACAAGCTTGTCACATAGTTTATTTGTTCATTCGGAGAATGCGAGTGATCCGAAGTTGGCCAACCTTTGTTTTCATGGTGCGCAGCTATTAAAAAGTAGTGCAACGACTTACTATAGCCATTGCGTTTTGGCGATTACACAAAAGTTTGAAGACGAGTTGCGCCTGTTGCGTGAAGGTGATAAACCCGCGCGCGTAACCACCGACATCGCCATGAGTTTGATTTCTTATGAAGAAATGGATTTGAAGCTCAGTTTTAGCCGCGCCAGTCGTACTTTGGAATTGGCTTATGCAGAAGCGCTAGCCGCATTAAATATGCGTTTGGCGAGCGTCTTGGGCGTGGAGAGTCTCGCCCTAAATCAAAATCCTTTTCGCCCCGAAATTCTATTGCGTGCATTGCACAGTGCGTGGTGCGATTTTAATCCCGAAGTCGCCTCGCACCCTGTCGTTTTGCCGATTATTGCTGAATGTATTTTTGACTTGAATCCGATGTATCTTGCTTTGAATGATGAATTAATCTCTCGTGGCGTATTGCCTGACCTGCAGGAAAGTTATCGTCTAAAGCGTCAACAAGCGGCGCGGGTCAGCGAGGTGATTAAGAGTGAAGTGAACAAGAAGTTGGAGCAGTATTTCACTGATCGTCAAGATGCACCAACCCAGTCGCATAAGCCTTCCAATGCGCGTTCGCCGATGCGCAATGAGCCTGAGACACCCGCATACGCATTTAATCCCGATACCTCAGAATTGTTTCAGCATCTCGCCGATTTGCAAAAAAATATGGCGTTGCATCAATTGGTCTCAGGAGCACAAAATGCCATGCGCCTGTCGCAATTACGTCAGGAGTTACCTAGTAATTTGGTTTCTGGTCCAGAGCGACATACGGTAGATTTGCTCAGTCATGTCTTCGATGGTGTGTTGGGAAATCAGGATATCGTTGAACCGATTAAAGAACTGATTGCGGCCCTTCAAGTCCCGATTTTAAAAGCTGCTTTGATCGACAAAGAATTCTTTTTTCAAGATCGTCATCCGGCACGGCGTTTGATTGAATTTCTGTCTAAAAATAGTGTTTCATTGGACCCAGTAAAAGGTCATGATGATCCTCTCTTCCAAGCGATGCAACGTAACGTTGCGCGAGTGCAAAATGAATTTGATCATCAATTGGAATTGTTCGATGAAGTGGTTGACGACCTAGAGGAATTTGTTAAGCATGAGCAAGCGGTAACGCTAGAAGCTTTACAAGCGCCGATTCAGCGGGCATTACAAAGAGAAAAATTCAAACTCGCCAATATCGCCGCTAGCAAAGAGATTTCTGTGCGTATTGGAACGGGTGAAGTGCTTCCCTTTGTCGAAACATTTCTGGAAAATCGTTGGACCAAAGTGCTGACCCTTGCCTATAGCGTCAAGGAAGAAAAACCACATGCCATCGTGGATGCGATTAGAACCATGGATGATTTGATTTGGAGTATCAAACCCAAGATCACCCTAGCTCAACGCCAAGAAATGATCAATCGCCTACCGGCTATTTTGGCACGCTTAAATAAGTGGTTGAGCTTGATTAAATGGGAGGACGCGGATCGAGTGCAATTTTTTGCTGATCTCGCGGAGTGTCATGCCTCTATTGTTAGAGCACCATTAGAACTTTCTCCAGAGCGTCAAGTCGAAATAGCGGTGGAAGCTGCCCAATTAGCCACCGAGCGACGCTTAGAAAAACGGCTAAAGCAGGAGGCACAAGCACAGGAGCAGGCGCAAGCACAAGCACAAGCACAAGCACAAGCACAAGCACAAGCACAAGCACAAGCACAAGCAACAAGTGCTGCGCGGGTGGTCGAGGAGGTGGTACGTTTACCCTCAACGGAGCAAGCGCCGATAGTTGGTGGAGCCTCAGTTCCATCGGCTCCATTAGTGCAGCCGACGATCGTCGTCCCAGAAGATCCTAGCGTCAGTGTCGCGCAATTAGAGCGCGGCGTTTGGGTGCAATTTACCAAACATGACGGCAGTCATCAAAAGGTGCGCCTAGCGTGGATTAGCCCTATGCGCAGTTTGTTTATTTTCACCTCCAGTCAAAAAGAGAAATCCTTTTCTGTCGGACAGGAGGAACTAGAAAAACACTTTCGTGAAAACAAGGCGCAAGTGATCAATCTCGATAAAGTGGTGGATAAGGCTTTGTTGGTTGCTTTGGGCTGATTTAGTAGGAACACCGAGGTCTTTTTAAGCAGAGACCAAGCGCCAAGATTCGGGTATAATCACCTGTTCTGTCCAAAATTCCCTCTTCAAGTGTGTTTGTTTGAATTTTGAACGTTTTTGCAAAGCGTTTGAAAATAGGTATTTGTGGATTCTTTCTCCTTTAGGTTGGTGCAAATTAATTTGGGGGGTGGGGATGTCCGTTCTGGCTTCTTTGTCTAATTTAGCGCGTTCAAACGCGCAACTTCCTGTCCATGTGTATTTTGATCAAGCGCTGTTAGCGCGCGAGATCGCACAGCTTTTCCAATCTGGCCCGCGCTATGTCGGGCACGAATTAATGGTTCCTCATGTTGGCGACTATGCTACGTTGGCTCATGAAAATGAGGGGCGTATGCTAGTGCGTAATGCTAACGGTATCGAGCTGCTCTCGAATGTGTGTCGTCATCGGCAGGCCTTGATGTTTGGTGGGCCAGGTACCAACGGACGTGGCAACGCACAGCATATTGTTTGCCCTCTACATCGCTGGACTTATGATTTGAAAGGTGAACTCATCGGTGCACCGCATTTTGCCGATACGCCGTGTTTGAATTTGTCGCGAACGCCGCTACAAAATTGGAACGGTCTCTTGTTCGAGCAAAATGGCTACAACGTAATGGAAAAAATGGGCAAGATTTCCGTTACCCAAGATCTTAATTTTAGTGACTACATGCTTGATCATGTTGAAGTGCATGAGTGTGATTACAACTGGAAGACTTTTATCGAAGTTTACCTAGAGGATTATCATGTTGAGCCTTTCCATCCCGGTTTGGGTAGCTTCGTTTCCTGTGACGATCTACGGTGGGAATTCGGTGAAGATTACAGCGTGCAGACTGTGGGTGTACACAAGGGCTTGCTTAAATCTGGCTCACCAAAATACCAGGCATGGCAAGAGCAGGTATTAAAGTTCCGTGGTGGTGAAGCACCGAAATATGGCGCGATTTGGCTCACCTTGTATCCCAATATTATGGTCGAATGGTATCCCCATGTTTTGGTGGTGTCCACACTTTGGCCTAGTGCTACTGGTAAAACTAAGAACGTAGTTGAATTTTATTATCCTGAAGAGATCGTGTTATTCGAGCGCGACTTTATCGCGGCAGAACGCGCTGCGTATATGGAAACTTGTATCGAAGACGATGAAATTGCCTTGCGTATGGATGCAGGACGTAAGATTTTGTTTGAGCGTGGCGAAAACGAAGTTGGTCCGTATCAGTCGCCGATGGAAGATGGAATGCAGCATTTTCATGAATGGTATCGAGGTAAGTTGAGTTTTTAGGTGATTATTCGGCTTCTCTGAAGCCGCGCAAAAACCCGTTGACATAGAGCCCCGGAGAAAATCAAAAACCGGAAAAATTATCGGTTTCTTCGTTTTTTTTCTGTGTATCTGTGCGCCCATGTATCTGCACCTCAGCGCTGAGAGACTGTAGATTTGCTTCACTTTCATCGTCGTTGAATAGTCAGGTTTTTTGGTTTTTAGGATGGATTAATGCAAGCATTATGGATGTTGGGCGCGACTTTTCTGTTTTCTTTGATGGGAGTTTGCGTCAAGCTTGCTTCTGAAACTTATAGCACTGCCGAGATTGTCACTTATCGCGGCTTGATTGGTGTAGTTGGGATGTTTCTGCTTTTAAAATGGCAGAAGGGAAGCTTAAAAACACCGTGGATTGCAGGACACGCTTGGCGCGGTTTATTCGGTACGGTGTCTTTGTGGATGTGGTTTTATTCCATGTCTAAACTGCCCTTGTCTTTGGCGGTGACACTGAGTTATATGTCTTCGATTTGGGTGGCGGTCATCCTATTCATTATGTCGTTTTGGCAAAGCCGCGGCAAACATACCGTACATCTTTCGCCTAAGTTACTGATCTCCATCCTGATGGGATTTGTTGGCGTAGTTTTGTTACTCCGTCCTACCATACGTCCTGATCAGTTCGGCGATAGCATGATAGCCCTGTGCGCGGGTTTTATTGCTGCCTTGGCGTACATTCAGGTGAGGCAAATGGGGGTGCGTGGCGAACCAGAATACCGTGTAGTATTTTACTTTTCAGCCGTTTGTGCGCTTGCTGGTGCGCTTGGACAAATTCTGCACTCCAACCAATTGGTGACGCAACATGGTGGGTCATTGGTCGAGGCGAGGGGCTTACTTTTGTTACTCGGCGTAGGCATCACCGCGACTGTTGCGCAACTAGCGATGACGCGTGCTTATCGCCTGGGTAATCCTTTGGTGGCGGCCAATCTACAGTATGTGGGCATCGTGTTTTCTAGTACACTCGACATTTGGATTTGGCATGTTAGTCTTAGCTGGATCAGTTGGATTGGTATGGTCGTAATACTTGCCAGCGGCATGTTGGCTTCTTCTTATAGTAGTAAGAATTCTTAATTCGAGGACTAGGTATGTTTGATACGCTCATTACGGCTGCGCAATTAGCACAACAGGTGGCACAAAATTCACAAGAAAAAGTACAAAAGGAAAATCTGGTGATCGTCGATTGCCGACATGATTTGATGGATGTCGATGCAGGAAGAAACGCTTACTTGCAAGGGCATATCGAAGGCGCTCAATTTGTTCATCTAGATCAAGATTTATCTGGTAAAAAATTCTCGGACAACGGTGTTTTTCTTGGGCGGCACCCCTTGCCCAGCACCGAGAATTTGCTAATGACTTTGCGTCACTTGGGTATTAATGATGATAGTCAAGTAGTCGCTTATGATGCGCATGGCGGCATGTTTGCGGCGCGTTTATGGTGGTTGCTACGGTCCTTGGGACATCGTGCTGTGGCAGTCTTAGATGGTGGATTGTCGGCGTGGACAAGTGCAGGACATTCACTCCAAGTCGAAGTCGTGACTGCGCAGATTGGTCATTTGCAGCAGCGTACAAGTCTTACCACGCAAGTGGATGTGCTAGGTGTGCTGGCAAATATGCGACTGCCTTCAGCGGAGCAGCGTCTAGTGGTCGATGCGCGCGCGCCAGATCGGTTTCGCGGTGAAAATGAAAGCATTGATCCTGTAGGAGGGCATATTCCTTCTGCGGTTAATCGCTTCTTCAAAGACAATTTGCAGGCAGAGGGACGATTTAAAGCGGTTGCGCAATTACGTCAAGAATGGCAAACAGTATTGAGTAATTCAAATTTAAGCAATCCAAATGGCCAAGTGAGTGACTCAAGTAAAGCGATTATGCAATGTGGATCCGGTGTCACCGCTTGCCATAATATTTTGGCATTAGAGGTGGCAGGTTTAAGTGGCGCAGCACTTTATCCCGGTTCTTGGAGTGAATGGTGCGCCGATCCGACGCGACCAGTCAGTCCTACGAGGAATTAACCCAGATTTTGCATTAGGCGCACTTTTGGTGCTATTTGAGTGCTGACGGCGCATTTTCGGTCATTTTTCGTGCACTTCGTTGCTTTTTTGTTTTACATAGCTCGCTATTTGCGCCTCATTCTCACAAAAATTGTCTCGAAAAGTGCATCCATCATCATCTCAAATCCTAATGGAAATTCTGGGATTAATGATGATGGCGTGTCACAAATAATACTAAAATTACACCGCAAGTAATCAAAATAATTTGCGGTACCGTTTCTTTTAAGGTCGCTCTGCGTTGCATTTGCGGCATTAAATCACTGACCGCGATATAGATAAAACCAGAAGACGCTAATACCAAAACATAGGGGATGAGCGAGCTCGCTTTATCTAAGGTAAAGTAACCCAAGACCCCACCAAGTACAGCCATTAAACTACATAGCAGATTGTAGAGATAGGCGCGTTTACGTGAAAAACCTGCATTCAGTAGCACGATAAAATCCCCAATTTCCTGTGGGATTTCATGCGCAATAATCGCTAAAGAAGTCACTAAGCCCAGACCTGGATCAGCTAAAAACGCTGCTGCAATCAGAATTCCAT
>JAIELM010000102.1 GCA_019752975.1 Undibacterium sp.
ATCCTAGTAACCTACTTAGGTGCCGTGCTGGTGATCAAGCATGATATGACGATAGGGATGATTTTCGCATATGGCGCCTACAAGATGCAGTTTTCGTCACGCATTAGCGCACTAGTTGATTTGTTTTACCAGGTACGGATGCTGACCATACAAAGAGAGCGTCTTGCCGATATCGTCTTAGCTGAACCTGAGCCTAAAGGAGGAACAGGCATGCCAGTGGGAGTGCCAGACATCGAAGTACGCAACTTACGCTTTCGTTATTCGCCAACTGAACCTTGGGTTTTGAATGGTATCAACCTCAAAGTGGCAGCTGGCGAATCAGTGGCGCTAGTGGGGCCATCCGGCTGCGGTAAGACGACTTTACTCAAATTAATGTTGGGTTTACTGATCCCCACTGAAGGCGAGATACTTATCATGGGGCGACCATTGATGAGCATAGGACTAGAAGCGTGGCGTGAAAAACTCGGTGCGGTGATGCAAGACGATCAGCTATTTGCAGGCACTATCGCTGAGAATATTTCCTTTTTTGCGCCAGTGATGGATATGGAAAAAGTGCAGGAATGTGCGCGTCTTGCGGCAGTGGAGCAAGACATACTTGCGATGACCATGGGCTGGCAAACCTTGATCGGCGATATGGGGGCTGTGCTGTCAGGTGGGCAAAAGCAGAGAGTGTTGTTAGCTCGTGCGCTGTACAAAGAACCCAGCATTCTCTTGTTAGACGAAGCAACCAGTCACTTGGATACCAATAACGAGCGCTTAGTCAATGAGGGAATTCGTGAGCTCAAAGTGACCAAGGTAGTGATTGCGCATAGGGCAGAAACGATAGACATGGCGGACCGAAAGATAGAGTTACCCTCTCATGTCTAGGGAAACGCGGTTTTATTTGATTAGGACTTACGAAAAACAGACGCTAACATTCTAGCGTCCGTCTTGTCGTCCAAAGTACTGCCTGCGGTTCCACGCCTATTCAGCGCAATTTTGCGTAAGTCTTATTGATTAGCAAGAAACCCGATCTATGCACCTATCGAATAAATCCGCCGGTTCTTATGAATATTCCCTGCGAATTTTATTTACGCCAGTTAGGTGCTTGAGATTACGCATGATGCGTGCTAGATGGATGCGACTCTCGATTTGTATCGTGAAGTGAATTTTAGTCATATCTTTGGATTCGCCGTCTTCCATATTAACGTGACTAATGTTGGCGTCCGCTTCGCCAATTTCAGCAGCGATGCGGGCCAGTGCTCCGCGTTCATTATTGACTAATACTGAAATGCGGCAATCAAAGCGTCGGTTAATGTCGTCACCCCAACTCACGTCTATCCAACGATCCGGTTCTTTCACCTGTAATCGTTTGGCATTTTTGCAGTCGTCGCTGTGGACAACTAAACCTTGATCGCGCTTTAACTGTCCAATAATGTGGTCGCCAGGAATGGGTAGGCAACATGGTGCTAACTGTACCGATACCCCTTCGCTTCCATAGATCAGAACGGGGTCAGGTTTGTTCAAGCTGTCATCGTCACTATGCTGGAACGGAATTGAGGGCGAATCATTTTCTACTAAGTCCAAAATGTGCCTAGCGACTAGTGCCGCCATGCGCTTACCTACGCCGATATCGGTGTGAAGTTCTTCTAGGCTGTTGGCGCTAGACTCATTGAGTAATCTATCAATCAATGAGGAGGGCAAGTCTGGGTTGAGATGAAAAGAAATCAGCGCTTGGCTTAATAATTGTTTCCCTAGCTCGGTGGATTCACTAAGGTTAATCGTTCTCAGATAATGGCGAATTGCTGAACGTGCCTTACCAGTTCTTACAAAATTAAGCCAATTGTGGGTAGGTCTAGAATTTGGCGAAGTAATGATCTCGACGATGTCACCATTCTTGAGCTCGGTCCTAAGCGGTACCGCGTCGTTATTAATTCGTGTGGCTACTGCCTGATCTCCAATGTCGGTGTGAATATTGTAGGCAAAATCGAGGGCAGTGGCACCACGTGGCAGCGCAAAAATTTTTGATTTTGGGGTAAATACGTAGACTGAATCAGGGAAGAGATCAACCTTGACATGCTCAAGGAATTCGGCTGAATCACCAGTTTGTTTTTGGATGTCTAACAGCGATTGTAGCCATGCATGAGTACGATGCTGTAGATCAGTAAGACTACCTTCATCGGTCTTGTATAACCAATGCGCAGCTACCCCAGATTCGGCCACTCTATGCATTTCTTGGGTGCGAATTTGGAATTCTACGGGCGTACCGTAAGGGCCGACTAAGGTGGTATGTAAAGACTGGTAGCCATTGGATTTGGGGATGGCGATATAGTCTTTAAACTTACCTGGCATAGGTTTGTATAACGCGTGCAAAGTGCCAAGTGCAAAGTAACTATTCTTAAGGCTATCGACCACAATACGAAAACCATAGATGTCTAACACCTGCGAAAAACTCAGTTGTTTATCGCGCATCTTGCAATAGATCCCATAAAGGGTTTTTTCGCGTCCATCGACATGGGCTTCTAGTCCAGCTTCGGTGAGTGTCAATTTGACCGAGGCCATAATCTTGTTCACCACTTCACGACGATTGCCGCGTGCGGCTTTGATGGCTTTTGAGAGCGTGCGATAGCGTAGCGGATAGGTATGCGCGAAGGCAAGGTCTTGTAGTTCGCGGTAGATATTGTTTAGTCCTAATCGATGGGCAATCGGGACATATACTTCCATAGTTTCACTAGCGATACGGCGTTGTTTCTCGGGTGACATGGCACCCAGAGTACGCATATTGTGTAGCCGATCCGCGAGCTTCACTAAGATGACACGCACGTCACGCGCCATGGCGAGTAGCATCTTTCTAAAATTCTCTGCTTGCGCTTCAATACGGGTTTGAAACTCAATTTTTTCAAGTTTCGAGAGACCATCAACTAGCGCAGCAACCGGGGCGCCAAAACGTTCTATGAGCTCTTCTTTTTTGACGTCTTGATCTTCCATGACGTCATGCAGTAATGCGGCCATGATGGCCTGCACATCCAGTTTCCATTCGGCGCAAATTTCTGCCACCGCAATCGGGTGAGAAATATACGGTTCACCTGACCTTCGAATTTGACCTAAGTGCATTTCGTCTGAAAAACGATAGGCTTCTCTAATTAGTTTTAATTCACTAGGAGACAGGTATTCTGCAAGTCGATTTGTAAGGTCAGTAATTGACGCAAACGCCGTCACTGGTTGCGGTTGTGATTCAGGCACATGGGCTTGATTGGCAGAGCGGCGGCGTTTTTTGATGGACGAAGAGGGTTGAGCTATAGCTTCAATAGCGGCTGGAATAGTCGATTTGTTGTCGTGCAAATTCATACTGTGCGGTTCCCAGCGGTTTCACTTTTTTCGCGCAATCTCAAATAAAGAAGGTGAAGAATGAAGCTTAAAAAGGGACTTTTTTCAACATCTCAATGCCAATTTTACCTTCAGCAATTTCGCGTAAAGCGACCACTGTTGGCTTATTCTTAGCGTCTACTTTTGGTGTGTGCCCTTGCAATAATTGACGCGCACGATAGGTCGCGCACAAAGTTAATTGAAAGCGATTCGGGATCTGTTTAAGTGAGTCTTCAACGGTAATGCGAGCCATGTAATTTCCTTAGAACGATGTTAAGTAGCGATGCCCAACTGGGCAAAGAGCGCTGCATTGCGCACGGTTTGTTGCGAAATTTTGCAACGTGTGGCTTTGACGATAGCACTCAGTTCTGATAAAGCACAATCAAAATCTTGGTTTATAATAACATACTCGAACTCGGGAGCGTGTGCCATTTCACCTGCTGCAGCCAAAATTCGACGAGTAATGATCTCTAAATTGTCCTGTCCGCGTTTGTTTAGTCGCTCTTCTAAGGCAGCAATGGATGGGGGAAGTATAAAAATGCTAGCCACTTTGGGAAATTGTTTTTTTACTTGTTGCGCACCCTGCCAATCGATTTCTAGCAAAATATCCGTACCTGCCCGCATCGCCTCTTGAATCAAAAGCCTTGAGGTGCCATAGTAATTACCGTGAACTTCTGCAAATTCCAAAAATTCACCACGATTTTTTCTTTCCAAAAAATCTTCAGGCGTAATGAAGTGATACTCCCGACCATTGACTTCTCCCGGTCGTGGTGCACGCGTGGTAAATGAAATAGATAATTTAAGGCCAGTCTCAAGCTTAAGTAAGCTATTAATTAATGACGATTTACCCGCTCCAGAAGGAGCAGAAACCATGAATAAACTGCCTGAGGTAGAAAGAGGTAAGTTCATGATGTCCTAAATTACTCCAAATTTTGCACTTGTTCGCGCATTTGTTCGATCAAAAGCTTAAGCTCCATCGCCGCATCGGCGAGTTCTTTAAGAGCTGCTTTGGAACCCAAGGTATTGGCCTCGCGGTTCAGTTCTTGCATCATAAAATCTAAGCGTTTGCCGACTTGCCCGCCTTTTTTTAATATCGCCCGGGTTTCGTCTAGATGCCCAGATAAACGCGCCAACTCTTCGTTGACATCGATACGTATGCCGTACATGGTCACTTCTTGACGAATTCTATCTAGGACTTCATCACGCGAAATACTCGGTGCGGCGTTGGCTTGATCTAATGCCAAGCCTAAGGCCTCTTCTAGACGCGCAATCGCTTTCTGTTGAAACTGCTGTAATACCGTAGGCAGTAGGGGGGTGATACGCGTGACAATAGCGTCCATCTGATCAACGCAACGCAATAAGACTAGGGCTAATGCCGCGCCTTCCCGTTCTCGACTATCAATAAAAGCAGCTAATGTACTTGCGATCCCCGCATTGACAGCCTCATGAAATAGTTCAGAGTTTATTTCCGTCTCAACGATGACCCCGGGCCACCGCAATATATCGATTGCGCTCAGTTCCCTTAGGTTAGGGAACTGAGTTTGCAAACTTTGTTGTAAAATTCCAATTTGAGAAACCAGTGCCAGGTTGAGCTCAGTGTTTGGGTTAGCTTGATGTTTTTTTCCAAAACTAAAGCGACACTCAACCTTGCCACGAATAAGCTTTTTTGTTAGTGCGTCGCGAAACAAAGGTTCAATTGTGCGAAAATCATCGTTGATACGAAATTGCAAATCTAAGAAGCGAGAATTGACACTCTTGATTTCTATGGTTATTGTGCCAGCATCGGTTTCATTTGTAGTGCTAGCGTAACCGGTCATACTGAATATGCTCACTTGGTTTCCTTTTATATTCTTCAATACATTAAGCTGACACTGTACAATGTATCGTATGTTTCATCAGCTATTTTCACGCGTTTTTTTACCGATGGATAAAATAAAATATGGCAGCACAAAATAATGCCCCATTGCCCGATGGCTTAGAAATCGCTGGATACCGTATTGTAAAGAAAATTGCCTCCGGTGGTTTTAGTATTGTATATCTCGCCTCCGATGAGGATGGTAATGCCGTAGCAATCAAAGAATATCTTCCCAGTTCGCTCGCCTTGCGCCAAGTCGGCGAATTGGTACCAGCTATTTCACCTGAAAATTTCCCTGTTTATCGTATAGGTTTGAAATGCTTTTTTGAGGAAGGGCGCGCACTTGCCCGCATCTCTCACCCTAATGTCGTGAGCGTTATTAATTTTTTCAGAGCCAACGAAACCGTGTATATGGTGATGGCTTATGAATCAGGTCGCTCGCTGCAGGAACATATTTTACGTCGTCGTGATAAGGGGGAAAAGCCGCTGGTATCTGAACGTTTTATTCGAAAAATGTTTAATTTAGTGATGAATGGTTTGCGCGAAGTTCATACCAATAAACTTTTACACCTTGACCTTAAACCGGCGAATATTTATTTACGCTTAGATGGTACGCCAATTTTGTTGGATTTTGGTGCCGCCAGACAAACGCTCAAGACCGATATTCCCAAATTGTATCCAATGTATACGCCAGGTTTTGCCGCCCCCGAGCTATATGTCAAAAATAGTACGCTAGGGCCATGGACGGATATTTACAGTATCGGGGCCTCTATGTTCGCCTGTATGGTGGGAGCACCACCACAACCTTCTGATCAGCGCAAGACGAACGATAAAATGGAAGCCCACTACAAAAAACTTGAGGGTGTTTATTCTGCTGATTTGATTGATGTGGTACGCATGTGTTTGAAACTTGATCCTATGGAACGCCCACAAAGCGTATTTGCGTTGCAAAAAGCTTTAACTGTTAAGCCACCACCGCAGCGAGAACTTAATTTTATTGAGAAAATCAAACTTAAAGTAAGCCGCTTATTAGGAAAAAGTGATGACCTTGAATCAGTCAAGGGCAAGGACTATACGACGATACAGGAAGATACTACTTCTTAATTTTTAACTTAACTAAAATTTACTATGCGATTTTCAGTCTATCAAGAGAGTCAAATCGGCGGGCGCAAGGTCAATCAAGATCGCATGGGGTATAGCTTTACGCGCGATGCAATCTTACTGCTTTTAGCCGATGGTATGGGTGGTCATATTATGGGGGAAATGGCAGCGACGATTGCCATGCAGACCATAGGCAGTCTTTTTCAAAAGACCGCACACCCTATGATAGAGAAGCCTGAGCGTTTTCTTGAAAAAGGCTTTCTCGCGGCGCACAACGAAATTCACCGATTTAGGCTACTCAAGAACTTACCAGAAACCCCCAGAACCACCATCGTCGCTTGCTTGATTCAAAATGGAAGTGCCTACTGGGCGCACTGTGGAGATTCACGCTTATATTGGATGCGCGATGGACAAATTTTATTACGCACTAAAGACCATTCGCGTTTGGAGACGCTCATCGAACAAGGTAAGGTTGACCCTTCCGAGCGCAACACCCACCCAGATCGCAATAAGCTTTTTAACTGTCTAGGTGCGCCACATGCTCCTATCGTTGAACTCTCACGAAAAGCCAGTTTACAGGCAGGGGATTTGATTTTTTTATGCTCTGATGGATTATGGGGCGTGTTACCTGACCATGTTATCGCCCATTCATTAAAACAACAAACCATAGTCAGAGCAGTGCCAGAATTAGTCAGGTCAGCAGTAGAAATTGCTGGGCGCTCTGCGGATAATTCGACGGCCCTAGCAATGATGTGGGAAGGTAATGATATTCTGGAAAATTCGTCTATTATCTCGACCAATACGTTGCCCGAGGGATCCATCGCCACCACCATACAAGTGCCGATAGACTTGGACGATGAGAAGCATGAGGACGATATTTTTAATGATGAAGAAATTGAAAAAGCCATCGATGAGATACGTAATGCGATTCATAATTCGAGTCGGTTGACCAATAAAAGCTGAGAGAGAAATCGATTGATGTCACAACAAAATACTCAACATACACGTCCGACGGGACGTTCCTCCAATCAACTGCGTGCTATGAAATTTACCCGCAATTTCACCAAGCATGCTGAAGGTTCGGTACTTGTACAATTCGGTGATACGCAGGTGATTTGCACCGCGAGTATTGAAGACAAAGTACCAGGATTTTTAAAGGGCAAAGGGCAGGGCTGGTTGACCGCAGAATATGGCATGTTGCCTCGCTCTACCCATAGTCGCATGGATAGAGAAGCGGCAAAAGGTAAACAATCAGGACGCACGCAAGAAATTCAGCGATTAATTGGTCGCTCTTTGAGGGCGGCATTTGACCTTGAAGCCTTTGGTGAACGTACTTTGCATCTCGACTGCGATGTTATTCAGGCTGATGGGGGGACTCGCACCGCTTCAATTTCCGGTGCAATGGTCGCGGCCTATGACGCATTTAATAAGCTAGTGGAGCGCGGAGAAATTATCAAAAATCCGGTCAAACATTTTGTCGCGGCGATTTCGGTCGGGGTGTATCAGGGGCAGCCGGTACTCGATTTGGATTACGTAGAGGATTCCGGCTGTGATACCGATATGAATGTGGTGATGAATCAGGATGGCCAATTCATAGAAGTGCAGGGAACGGCAGAAGGCGTGGCTTTTGATCGACCTACCTTAAATCAGTTGATGGATCTAGCCGAAGTCGGCATTGCGGAAATTATTCATGAGGAAAAAAGGGTACTAGGATTGGTACTGTGATGACGCAAATAAGTACGCAAAAAGTAAGCACGCCGCAAATAGCGTCAAAACAAAAAATCGTCTTGGCCTCAAATAATCAAGGCAAACTTAAAGAGTTTTATCATATCCTCGCGCCCATGGGCTTTGATTTGCATTCGCAGGTCGAATTCCAAGTTCCTGATGCGCCAGAACCCTATTTTACTTTTTTAGAAAATGCCTTAACCAAGGCGCGACACTGCGCCAAACTGACTGGCTTGCCAGCACTAGCAGATGACTCTGGCTTATGTGTAAACGCTTTGCACGGTGCTCCCGGCGTCTTGTCAGCACGTTTTGCTGGCGAACCTAAATCAGATCAACGCAATAACCTCAAATTAGTAGAGTCGCTCGCCGCTCATTCGGATAAATCAGCTTATTACTACTGTGTTTTAGTGTATGTGCGTTCAGAAAATGATCCACAGCCAGTGATTGCCGATGGCCTATGGCGCGGTGAAATTGTGGCTCAAGCGAGAGGAGATGCTGGCTTTGGCTATGACCCGCATTTTTACCTGCGAGATTTAGATAAGACGGTCGCACAACTCGCTAGTGAGCAAAAAAATCTTCTCTCGCATAGAGCAAAAGCGCTGCAAGCATTGCTAGCTAAATTAGCCCAAGATTAGCCCAAGATTAGTCCCAAATTAGCCCCGCCAAGATGATACCGATTAAAGCCATCAGCACATTGCCACTACAAGATATTTCCGCGAAAGTAAAACAAGATTTTTTGGCGCCAGGCGTGCTCAATTTAACTAGTTTGCCGCCACTTTCTTTGTATATTCATTTTCCTTGGTGTGTAAAAAAATGCCCTTACTGTGATTTTAATTCACACGAGGTCAAGACCTCGTTTGACGAAGTCGCTTATTTAGATGCAGTGAGAGCTGATCTTGAGGCCGCTTTGCCTATGATCTGGGGACGTAAGATCCACACCATATTTATTGGTGGCGGCACACCTAGTTTGATGTCGGCAGCAGGTCTTGAACGCCTTATGTCGGACGTGCGAAGCTTGCTCCCGATTGATGCCAATGCCGAGATCACGATGGAAGCGAATCCGGGAACATTTGAGGTAGAGAAGTTTAAGAGCTATCGCGCCAGTGGCATTAATCGCTTATCGATAGGAATACAAAGTTTTAACTCAAACCACCTGAGCGCGCTCGGGCGAATACACAATGGTATAGAAGCGCAAAGAGCAATCGAGATAGCGCAGGATCACTTTGAAAATTTCAATCTCGACTTGATGTTTGCGTTGCCGCTACAGACGCTAGATGAGTCTATGCAAGACTTAGAAATGGCCTTAAGTTTCAATCCCAATCATCTCTCTTTGTATCATTTAAGCTTGGAACCCAACACTTATTTTGCTAAATTTCCTCCACAGATTCCTGATGACGATTTAAGTGCAGAAATGCAGGAAAACATTCAAGCCAGAATGCTTCAGGCTGGCTATCACCACTACGAAGTTTCGGCCTTTGCCAAACCGGGAAAAGAATCGCGACACAATCTCAATTACTGGAATTTTGGTGATTACCTAGGTGTGGGTGCCGGTGCGCACTCTAAACTTTCCTTCCCGCATAGGATCATTCGGCAAGCACGTTACAAACAACCAAAAGCATTTATCGACGGCGCAATGGCGGGCAATGCGATACAGGAGTCCCCAGAAGTAGGGCGCGAGGAATTGGGCTTTGAGTTTATGCTCAATGCATTACGTCTCAATCAGGGGATAGATTCCAGTCTTTTCTTCGAGCGCACTGGCCTATTACTCAACAGCTTAGAGGCGCCATTGGCTCTCGCTGAACAACGTGGTTTGATTTATAGAGATCACTTAAGAGTGATGCCTACTGAATTGGGACGGCGATTCTTAAATGATTTACAGGCACTTTTCCTATCTTAAAGTTCACTCTCCTAAAGAAATAATTGGGTGAGATGTCGGTTTTAACCAACGATCAATATATTTTTCAATTATTATTTTTTTCTAAAGGGCTTTGAGAATTGTAATTAGTAATTA
>JAIELM010000245.1 GCA_019752975.1 Undibacterium sp.
TCGCTGGGTATCGGTCAAGGACAGAATACTTTTACACCCTTACAAATGGCTCACGCCGTCGCGACTTTAGCCAATAATGGCGTGGTGATGAAGCCGCATTTAGTTAAGATGATAGAGGATCCGCACAACAATCAACGCACCTTAACGGTTCCTAAAGAGAGCATGCGTATTCCTTTAAATTCAGAAAACGTTGAAGTCATCAAGAACGCCATGGTTGGCGTGAGTAAACAAGGCACTGGACGCACTGCGTTTCTCAACGCTGAGTATACGGCAGGTGGAAAGACCGGGACGGCACAGGTGATCGGCATGAAAAAAGGTGAGAAATACAATGCGAGTAAAATTGCCGAACGCTATCGTGATCATGCTTGGTATATTGCTTTCGCCCCTGCTGATAAACCAAAAATTGCGATTGCGATTATTGTGGAAAATGGCGGCAAAGGCGCCACCGCTGCCGCCCCTATCGTGCGCAAAGCTTTTGATTACTATCTGTTAGGAAAACGACCGCAAGATAAAACCCAAAAAACAGCCCCCACGGTCGCCCCTCCTCTCGATGAAGAAATTGACGATGCCTTACCTGAAGCGGGAGCTAAAATACCAGCGACTACATTAGAGCAAAGGGCAAGTAAGCTACCCGCTGCGCTTGTCAATCCGCTTAGACCGAACTCGGTTAATAAATAGAACTTAGGCCTATGGAAAATACCCATCTTTATTGGCGACGTCTACGTTCATATTTTTTGGTGTTCGACGCACCACTGTCACTGATTATTGCGCTCGTCGCTTGTACTGGCGTGGTGAATATGTATTCTGCTGGCTTGGATTATCCCGGACGTTTTTCAGGACATTTGGTGTATTTAGTCGCAGCATTTTTTGTGATGTGGTTTATGGCCAATGTTCCACCAGCAAGCTTGATGCGTTTTGCAGTGCCTTTGTATGCGCTGGGCGTGGCTTTACTGGTTGCAGTGGCTTTGTTTGGCATTAGTAAAAAGGGAGCAACGCGCTGGCTTAACGTTGGCTATCAAATTCAACCGTCGGAGATTCTGAAGATTGCTGTGCCTTTGATGTTGGCTTGGTATTTTCAAAAACGTGAGGGCAGTTTGCGTTGGAATGACTTTCTAGTTGCGGCTCTGATCGTTGGAGTTCCTATGCTTTTGATCAAGCGTCAACCTGATTTGGGGACGGCAATTTTGGTCGGTACTATAGGATTTTCAGTGATTTTTTTAGCAGGATTATCGTGGCGCTTGTTAATTGCATTGTTCTTAGTTGGCTTGATTAGTTTACCGTTGGTATGGCAAAAAATGGAGCCTTACCAAAGAGATAGGGTAGAAACTTTATTGGACCCGAGTAAGGACGCTCTGGGTAAGGGTTTTCATATCATTCAATCGACTATCGCTGTGGGTTCTGGAGGTATCACGGGTAAGGGTTGGAAAAAAGGAACACAGGCGCACTTGGAATTTATTCCCGAGCATACTACTGATTTTATTTCAGCCGTGTACTTAGAGGAATTTGGATTTGTTGGTAGCTGCATTTTAGTGTTCTTGTATTTTATGTTGGTGCTGCGTGGACTGATGATCGCCGCCAATGCCCCCACCTTGTTTGCTAGGCTCATGGCCGGAGCAGTGACAGCGACGTTTTTCACCTACTCCTTTGTGAATCTTGGTATGGTATCGGGGATCTTACCCGTGGTCGGTGTACCTCTGCCTTTCATGAGTTACGGCGGTACAGCGATGCTCACTTTGAGTATGGGCTTAGGGATATTGATGAGCATACAGCATCATAGAAAGTTGATGACCTCATAGATCTGCGTTTTCCTAGTGTTTTTGCGTTTGCCGAGAGCTGGTATGATTCGTTTCTTGTGAGGTTTTGGAGGGGAATCGTAAATATTCATCTCACTTTGTGCCGTCTTTCCCGCGAATGCGGGAATCCAGAGCAGTCAACTGGATAGTACTTAGTTTGCTGCACTTCGTGCAGTGAAATGAAATACTGGATTCCCGCTAAAATCATGCGGGAAAGATGGCCTACAGGATCACATAGGGGCTGAATAATGACCAGGAATCTAAGATGAATAAAAAACTTGTGGTGGTGTTGGTCTTGTTGCTCGGTGCATGTGCTAGCCCTAGTCCCAGTAGATCTCCTTCAAAAGTAGTGGAAAAGTCCCAGGGTGCTAGTGCCTTGGAGCGCCCTACGTCGAATAGTCTACCGAAAGTATCCAAAACAAATTCGAATCCGGGTGGCTATTATCAAGACGATGGTCCAGGTGAAATCATTCCCCCCGATTTGGCCTCCACGGTCGATCCCATACCGGTAGTTGAGCCCTACTCACGTACGGGTAATAAACCGTATGAAGTGTTCGGACAAACCTACACGCCGATTAATGATAACGTCACCCCTTTTAAGCAGCGCGGTGTGGCCAGTTGGTATGGAAAAAAATTTCACGGTAAGCGCACGTCTTCAGGCGAACCTTACGATATGTTTAAAATCACCGCTGCGCATCCCCTTTTGCCAATTCCCTCTTATGCGCGAGTGACTAATCTCAGCAATGGCAAGCAAATCATAGTGCGCATTAATGATAGGGGGCCATTTCACTCTAAGCGCATCATGGACTTGTCCTATACTGCGGCACTTAAACTGGATTATTTGAGTAAGGGAAGTAGTGAAGTAGAGTTGGAACGGCTACTGCCTGAGGACATCGCAAAAATGGCAGAGAACCGACAAAACCAGATTGCGCAAAATGCTAAACCGCTGGAGCTTAAACCAGTGGTGGTGGAAAGTAGCCCTAGCACTGTGACTAGCAGTAGCGCCAACAGCACCAACAATGTCGGCAGCTATTTCCTACAATTTGCCGCCTATGCTTTGCGTGCCAATGCTGAAGCGGGTATGGCACAACTTAAACAGAGTGTAGAGAAAACATTGAACCTCTTGACTTTGGAAATCGTCGAGCAAGGTCATTTATACCGCCTGCAAAGTGGCCCCTACGCCAATCGTAACGAGGCACTGGCGATGGCCGAGCGATTGGGCGCCAAGGCTTTGCTTATTCAGCGTTAGATTGACCGCCTTTGATCTTCAAGGCTAAATCATATAAAGCATTTTTTTTCTGTCCCGTAATTTGCGCCGCTATGGCCGCGGCTTGCTTTAAGGGTAGATTGTCGAGCAGAATATTGAGCACTCTATGTGCTTCTAGTTGTTGCTGGTCTTTTTGCTCGCTCGCGCCTTCGATTAAGACCACATATTCTCCTTTTTCGCGGTGATTATCTTGAGCTAACCAAGTAGCCGCTTCTCCTAGCGTGCAACGGTGGATTTCCTCAAATAATTTAGACAATTCACGCGCAAATACTACTCGCCGTTCTAGACCAAAAGCATTTTGTAATGCATCCACGCATTCTACGATGCGATGCGGCGCTTCGTAGAAAATCAAAGTGGCGGGAAGATGCACTAGATGCTGTAAGACGCCATCACGTTGCCCCGCTTTACTTGGCAAAAATCCGACGAAATAGAACTGATCATTGATCAGGCCACTCGCTGATAAGGCGCTGATCGCGGCCGACGCACCCGGTAGTGGTGTGACACGTAATCCGGCACTTCTCACCGCATCGACAATAATCGCACCTGGGTCGGACACTGCTGGTGTGCCGGCATCGGATACTAAGGCGATGCGCTCACCTGCCTGTAGACGCGTAATAATCTTTTGCGCTACTTCATGTTCATTGTGTTGATGGGCTGCGATCAAAGGTTTGTGTAAGCCATAGCGGCTCATCAGTTGCGCAGTATTACGGGTGTCCTCACAAGCGATGGCATCGGCTAAGGAAAAAACATGCAGGGCGCGTAGGGAAATATCGGCGCTGTTGCCTATAGGTGTTGCTACAACATACAAAGTCGCGTTAGGATAGCTTTGCTCGCTCACGGCTTGCAACAGTGCGCTGGGATGGAAACTAGTGCTGAGGTCGGTGTTCATGGAGGCATTTTCAACGCAGTGATAATCATGGGATTGTACGCGATGACAGAATCAAATTGGTTGGCCAAACGCTGGTCCTCATTTCGCACTGATCGACAAAGGATAGGTGACGAAGGTGAAGAGCAAGCCTTATTACACCTGAGCGAACATGGTTTGCGTTTGGTAGAGCGGAATTTTTTGTGTAAAGGTGGTGAAATCGATCTGATTATGCGCGATCAAAACTATCTGGTTTTTGTCGAAGTACGTAAGCGCCAAAATGGTGATTATGGTGGCGCTTTAGCGAGTATTACTTGGGCCAAACAAAAACGCTTAGTCTTCGCGGCTCAGGTCTACCTTAAACAATGCAAGCCCATTCCCCCTTGCAGGTTTGATGTGGTTTGCATACAAGATGAACAGGTGCAATGGCTCAAGAACGTGATCGATAGTTGAATCAATTTTACTTTTGGATGTATATCCTATTCAAATCAAATTTTCGCCCTGACACAAGCTATAATCCTAGAAACGGCAATTGACTGCTCAATATCGTTTATAAGTGTTAGGACTTACGCAAAACAGACGCTGGTGTTGTTGCGTTCGCCGCTTGCCAAACTAAGGTAATAAGGTACTAAAGTACTGCCTGTGGCTCCGCGTCTAGCCAGCGTAATTTTGTGTAAGTCCTAAGTGTTTCATTTTATATTGGCTTTGGAGGCGAATTCTGTTCACCATTTAGGTGAGTACGCTACGAACATGACTGCACACTTTTCGACTCTCTGGCGGTGTTACTCCACCTAGCAACGTGAAGCTTGCGTCGTCGTGGTGTTTTGGGAATTCAAGTAGCATGCTGCTTGCCAACGTAACGCTCATTTTTTGCGAGGGATGATTCCCCAGCACCAAGGGCATTTATGCCTAGCCAGAAAGCCGAAAAAATGCACACTCATGTCCGTCCAATCGCCGTTTCTAGGATAATCTCACCATGAAAAATCAACGCATACTTTCGCACTTCCAAGAAAGTGCAGAACTCAAAATGTTTTCTGCCGAGGCTTTAGCGGATCCCATTGCGCAGGCGATTGAACTTATGTTTAGCGCTTTGTCAAACGGGAATAAGATTTTGGCTTGTGGGAATGGTGGCTCAGCGGCGG
Source organism: Undibacterium sp. (assembly GCA_019752975.1). Classification (GTDB taxonomy): domain Bacteria; phylum Pseudomonadota; class Gammaproteobacteria; order Burkholderiales; family Burkholderiaceae_D; genus Undibacterium. The sequence continues at coordinate 5,068 of JAIELM010000245.1, forward strand.
ATTGTCAGCATTTTGCAGCAGAGTTAGTGGGACGTTTTGAACGTGAACGCTTGCCCCTGCCAGCGCTGGCATTGACTACCGATACTTCTATTTTGACGGCAGTCGCCAACGACTATAGCTACCAAGAAGTGTTTGCTAAGCAGGTGCAAGCGTTTGGCCAGTCGGGCGATATTTTATTGGCGATTAGTACTTCGGGTAATTCCGTTAGCATCTTAAACGCGGTCAATGCTGCTCTTGAAAGAGATATGCGGGTGGTGGCACTCACAGGTAAAGGTGGTGGCGAGATGGGACATGTGTTGACCGAAGCTGATGCCCATATTTGCGTGCCACATGATAGAACGGCACGAATACAAGAAGTCCATTTATTAGTCATACATTGTGTATGCGATGGTATTGATACCGCCCTTTTTGGAGCTGATGCAGATGAGTAAATTTTTATCTGAGTTTTTACCTAAAGTTGCTAGCGATTTTTCTTCCCGTAAGACCATGGCCAATCGCCTCAAGCGCGTTGTCCTGACCTTGAGTTTGTCTTGTGCCGCGGTTACCAGCTTACAGGGCTGTGTCGCGATTGTCGTTGGAGGTGCGGTGATGGGAACGATTGCCGCCACAGATAGACGAACTTTGGGAGCGCAAACCGAAGATAGAGCCATCGTAATAAAGGGCGAGGCGGCGATTCGACGAGCGCTGGGCGAGACTGCACATGTGAATGTGAATAGTTTTAATCGACGCGCCTTATTGACTGGGGAAGTAGCTGACGAAGCGGCTAAGGCGACCGCAGAAAAAGAAGTCAAAGCGATACAAGGGCTGGTACAAGTACAAAATGAAATTCAGATTGCTGGCTTGTCGAATTTTTCTTCCCGTTCTGCCGATACGGTGATCACTACCAAGGTCAAAACCGCCTTTGTTGAAACCACGAATGTCTACGGTAGTGCGTTTAAGGTGATTACCGAGGGTGGCAGTGTTTATCTGATGGGACGAGTTACCCGTAGAGAAGGCGATCTTGCGGCCAGCGTCGCTTCGAGAGTGAATGGTGTTCGTAAAGTGGTCAAGGTACTTGAATATATCAGCGAAGACGAGCTAAGAGCAATGCAAGCGCAATCGGGTAAGATTAGTCTGGAAGAAGAGAAGTAGAATCGGACTGAGGTAAACGTTCCAGCGTTGTTGTCGCTTTTTGTCCGTGCAAGCGTACTTTCTTGGTGAATACCATTGCATGGCACACGAGGATTTCAAACGGAGGCCGTTATGCGGGCGTACCACAGCTTGTACGAACTTGCTTCGACACCCTATCTGAAGTAATGGGGTGTAAGTACTGTAGAAGAGATTTACACTCTTCCCACAATCGCCGCTGTGGCCATCAATTCCTCTATCAATGCCATACACACTTTGCCCGACATTTGGTGGGGATTTAATTCTGGTAAAGCAGAGTATTTGAGTAAAATTGACGGGTTGATTTTACTCAAATTGGCTTGCCCCATGGTCCAGCCAGCATAGCGTCGCTCGGTGATTTCTTCGTAGTGAAGTAGGGTGACATCGGTGTGGCGCGGATCAAGTAGAATTTGCCCGTATAACTGGTTGATTGCTGTTCTTGATCCCTCTATTACCTGCATAAACACTTGATCACTATGACACAAAATACCCGTAATACCATGTGTTGGATTATGTTCGCGCGCTTGTTGCATAATCTTTTGCACCTCGGAACACATGGTTTCATCGATGCTGCGGCTGGCGTAGAGAAGACGGACTAGCATGCTCGATTTCCTTAGGATTTTTTAATCAGAGATAAAAATTCGCGACGTAAATTGGGGTCTTTTAAAAAAGAACCATGCATAACGCTGTTAATCATTTTAGCATCCATATCTTTCACGCCTCGCCAATGCATGCAGAAATGATCTGCTTCCATCACCACAGCTAGCCCATCGGGTTGCATTTTTTCTTGCAAAGCGTCGGCTAATTGCACCACTGCCTCTTCTTGGATTTGTGGTCGACTCATGATCCAATCAGCGATGCGGGCGTATTTGGAGAGACCAATTAAGTTGGAATGTTCGTTGGGCATCACGCCTATCCATACCTTGCCTATGATAGGGCAGAGGTGGTGTGAGCAGCTACTGCGTACCGTGATCGGTCCTATGATCATGAGTTCATTGAGATGCGAAGCATTAGGGAACTCGGTCACCTCGGGCATGGGTAAATAACGCCCTTTGAACAATTCGTTGAGGTACATTTTAGCGACTCGACGACCAGTGTCTTGGGTGTTGTGATCACTCTCGGTGTCGATCACTAGGCTCTCCAAGACCCCTTTTAATTTGCCTTCCACTTCGGCTAGTAATTCGTTTAATTCACCAGGCTCAATAAATTTGGCGATATTGTCATTGGCGTGATAGCGAATTTTGGCGAGTTTGATCCGTTCCCGTATACGCACTGAGACCGGCGTAGTTGCTTGCATAGATACCTGCGTAGGTGAGGGAGGAGATACTGGCGTAGCCGATTCTGTGACGGCTTTGGCGTGTGGGTCAATTGACATGGTGATTTCCAATACGAGATAAGCGCTATGGTAACCGAATCGCTCATTCTATGCTGCTTACACTGGTCCTTTCAGTAATCCATAAAGGTAAACAATCGGGACACAGGCACTTTGCTTGCAAGTCAATTGCCCCACTTGGGGTACGTGGCATGGGGATTTTTGGTAAGGTCGTGCACCAGCATGGGTGTGGACTGTTATCCACCATGGCGCAGCTGAATTCTTGATGACAGCGTTCACAGGTGCTCATTTTTCGCGCTCGTCTTGGTCTAATTTTTTCATCGCAGCGCGTAAGTTTTGCATTTGCCCACGAAAATTAGTGCAAGAACGGCACACGCTTAAGTGTAGTTTTAGATGCGTGCGCTCGGCTAAGCCTAACTCATGGTCTAAGCTTTCTGAGAGTTTTTGATGGGCTTGCTTGCAAGAGTAAAAGAAGAGCATGAATGATTTTCCTATCGGGTGTTTCTTTTTGCACGGTTTTTGTGGCTTGATTGCTGACTTATTGCAAATTTCCAAACCAATGAAGATCTAAACATTCGCGTAAGCGCAGACGGGCGCGAAACAGGATGACCCACAGATTAGCCGTCGTTAAGCTCAATTCCTTACAAATTTCTTCGGTGGAGAGTTCTAACCATTCTCGCATCATGAATACTCGTCCAGTTTGGGGGGGAAGCTTTTCCAGACACAGTTCCAGAGTACGGAAAAAATCTTGCTGTTGCAGGTTAGCTTCTGGCTCACCCCAAGCATTGGCAATGTTGATGGTGTGTCCGTTTTTCATAAATAGACTGTCCATTAGCTCAGTGTCGGCTTGCCCTTCATCGTCACAGGGCAATTGCTGTTCGCGTCCCGCGAGTCGCAGAATGTCGATAATCTTAAATTTGAGTATCGCGATGACATAAGTACGTAGGCTAGATTGACCTTTAAAGTTATCGGGTTTTTCTAGCACTGCTAATAAAGTTTCTTGGACTGCGTCTTCCGCGTGCACCTTGTCACGCAACTGTAATAGTGAGAAACGCAACAATGCCGGACGCATGCTGTCTAATTCTTGATGGAGCTGAGTCAGTGAGGTCATAGGTGGGTAGAAAAGTTCTGCTAGACTTTTTCTATCTAATAGACGCTTTCCCTGTAAAATTCAAGAAAGTTTAAAATTCTCGATAGCATACCCTAGGAAGCCTTGAAAATGAGCGTTACAACACATAATCAGCCTGAAATTCATGATCGCTTGGCCGGCGTAGAACCAGAAATTAAAGCTGAAATTCTAGCTGAAGCTTTACCCTATATCCGTAAATTCCACGGCAAAACCATCGTTGTGAAATACGGTGGCAATGCGATGACCGAAGAAGGTTTAAAACATGGTTTCGCCCGTGATGTGATTTTGCTCAAATTGGTGGGCATGAATCCGGTGGTGGTGCATGGTGGCGGTCCGCAAATTGATAATGCACTCAAAAAAATTGGCAAACAAGGTACTTTCGTTCAAGGCATGCGCATCACCGATGAAGAAACCATGGAAGTAGTGGAATGGGTTTTAGGCGGTGAAGTACAACAAGATATCGTTATGCTGATCAACCATTATGGTGGTCAGGCAGTGGGTTTAACTGGTAAAGATGGCGGCCTGATTCGTGCCCGTAAGTTGAAAATGCCAGATCGTGAAAAACCAGGTGAGTTTTTGGATATCGGTTTTGTTGGTGAGATTGATGCGATTAATCCGGCGGTCGTCAAGGCTTTGCAGGACGACGCTTTTATTCCTATTATTTCACCGATAGGCTTTGGCGCAGATGGGCAAGCCTATAATATCAACGCTGATTTAGTAGCAGGTAAAATCGCTGAAATTCTTAAAGCCGAAAAACTCATCATGATGACCAATATCCCCGGCGTCTTGGATAAGCAAGGTAATTTGGTCACCGATCTGTCTGCTCGTGAAATCGATGAGATGTTTGCTGACGGCACCATTTCCGGGGGGATGTTGCCCAAGATTTCTTCTGCTTTAGATGCGGCAAAATCAGGCGTGAATACCGTGCATATTATCGATGGACGTATTCCCCATTCCTTGTTGTTGGAGATTTTGACTGAGCAGGCTTTTGGTACCATGATTAGAAGCCATTGATGCTGGATAAAAACCAAACTCATCAACACAAGGTCGTAGAGACACAGAGGAAAGGCGGGGAAAATTGCTTGGTTTTCGCCGTCTTGATGATATGTGGCGTGCTACTTGGCTATGTTACGAGGACTTAGGGGCTTCTTGTGCAATCTCCTATTTGGTTATTTGACCTAGACAATACCTTGCACGATGCCAGTAGCAAGGTGTTTCCCGCGATTGCTAACAATATGACGCGCTATATTAGCGAATTGGTCGGCAATGATTTGGATACGGCAAATACCTTACGTCTGGCGTACTTGCGGCGTTACGGGGCTACTTTGAAAGGCGTGGTGATG
>JAIELM010000384.1 GCA_019752975.1 Undibacterium sp.
AGTTCATGCTCACGCCTAACTTTTTCCAGCCATCAATTGACTTGATAACTAGTTCGACAGGCATAGCATCTAAAACTTCATTACCTAACACAACACCTGAAAAGGCTTCTGGCATGCTTGATAACCAGATCACTTGTGGAAAATCTTTTAGCAGTACTTCTTGTCTTGCTTTGAGTTCTCCGGACAATTCCACGATAAAATAGCGGTCTAGTGGGAAATTTGAACGCTGGCACTCAGACAGGATGTCAAAAGCTAATTTTCCTGAGCCCGCACCAAACTCCATAATCTGTTTGGACGTTTGCTGTAAAAAGCTCTGAAGAATCTGCGCGATACTGGCACCAAACAATGAACTCATTTCAGGTGCGGTGGTAAAGTCACCTTGCGCGCCGAGCTTAGTCGCGCCGCCGCTGTAATAGCCATATTGGGGTGTATACAGCGCCAGTTCCATGTAGCGAGCAAAAGAGATCACGCCGCCGTTGGCTGCAATGTCAGCACGAATGATTTTTTGTAAAGTGTGTGAAGAATCTAATGCCTCTGCGCTTGGTATTGGTAGAGACAAGGTCTGGTGAGTCGTGAGATTTAATTTTTGCATACGGCATTGTATTAAAAACTGGGGGATTTCCCCATAAAAAGACAGATATTTTTAGAATAGTTTGGAAAAGTTTAGGTCATCACATTTATGAATCCAGCAAAAATACCTTCACGTGTCGCTTTGGTCACGGGCGCAGCCAAGCGCCTGGGGCGCCATATCGCCATCATGCTGGCGCAGCGTGGCTGGGACATTGTGGTGCATTACGGCGCCTCACAATCAGAAGCGCAGCAAGTCGTTGCCGAGATACAGGCGCATGGCCAACACGCTATCGCGTTGCCAGCCAATTTGGCCGATGAGGAACAAGTGCGCGGCTTACTAGCTCAGGCATTGTTGGCGTTCGGACGAGTAGATTGTGTAGTGAATAATGCTTCGCTTTTTGATGCGGATACAGCACATGACTTTTCGCAACAGAAATTGGATCAACATATGCATGTGAACCTGATGGCACCCGTGCTGTTGGCTCAGGGGCTTTATCAAGCGACAGCTCATGGGCGACAAGCTTGCATCATCAACATTCTGGATCAAAAATTATATAACCTTAATCCTGACTATTTGTCCTATACCTTATCCAAAGCGGCGCTACAATGTGCTACCACCACATTAGCACAAGCCTTAGCGCCGCGAGTAAGGGTGGTCGGTCTCGCGCCCGGATTGTCCTTGCGTTCGGGTGAGCAAAGTGAAAGTGATTTTCAGATAGCACACCAAATGACTCCGCTGGGCAAATCAAGTAGTCCTGACGACATCGCCCATACCGTGTGTTTTATCGCAGACAGTCCCGCCATTACGGGAACGACGATTGTGGTCGATGGTGGACAACACTTGATTCCCACAGCGCGCGACGTGATGTTTTTGGCGAAAGCTGAATAGATTTCGAAGAATTTTGAAGCAATAAGACCTCGCAATACAACCGCACAGAGGTAGGGAGAAAGACAGGAAGATCAACATACCGAACTCGTATTTCTCTTATTCTTTCTCATTAACTCTGTATCGCTGTGTTGAGCGGTCTTGATTTTTTTAACGGACATTTATGTTATCCATACTCCACCATCCACAGCTTGCCGATTGTCGTCGTTTGTTTTTGCGCGACTATGAAGTCTCAATAAATATCGGCGTTCATGAATTTGAAAAAAAAGGCGAGCAACGTGTCTTGATCAATGTTGATCTCTACATTCCTTTGGCGCAGTCTACCCCCAAAGAGGATCAGCTCAATGAAGTCGTGGATTACGATTTTATGCGCAGCACGATCGCCGCACGCATGGCACAAGGACATGTGCATTTGCAAGAAACTCTGTGCGACGATGTTGCCAAAATCATGTTGGCGCACCCGCTAGTCAAGGCGGTGCGCGTCTCCACTATGAAGCCAGATGTGTATCCTGATTGTGTCGGTGTCGGTGTCGAAGTTTTTCAAATTAAGGCAGAAGCATAATGCAAGCAGTGACTATTCCACCAGTTAACACCAGCCTAAAGTCAATTGAAAAAATCACCTATGAAAATAATAAACTGCACAAACGCTTGTGCCGTTTAGTGGGGCAAGCGATAGGCGATTTCAACATGATAGAGGAGGGCGATAAAGTCATGGTTTGCCTCTCCGGTGGCAAAGACAGTTACGCGTTGTTGGATATTTTGATGAGCTTGCGTGAGCGTGCGCCGATTAATTTTGAGATCATCGCCGTCAACCTAGATCAAAAGCAACCGAATTTTCCCGACCATATTTTGCCTGCGTATTTGGAAAAACTCGGTGTGCCTTTTCACATAGAAAATCAAGATACCTATAGCATCGTTAAGCGTCTTATCCCAGAAGGTAAGACCACGTGTTCGCTTTGTTCACGTTTACGTCGTGGTATCTTGTATCGTGTTGCCGATGAGCTCGGCGCGACCAAAATCGCTCTTGGTCATCACCGTGACGATATTATGGAAACCTTCTTCTTGAATATGTTTTTTGGTGGCAAACTGAAAGGCATGCCAGCCAAATTGCAATCAGATGATGGCAAGCATATTGTGATTCGTCCATTGGCTTATGTGAAGGAGAGTGATACAGAACGCTACGCCGAGGTCAAAAAATTTCCGATTATTCCCTGTGATCTGTGTGGCTCGCAAGAAAATTTACAGCGCAAACAAATCAAGCAACTCATGCGCGATTGGGATAAAAGTCATCCAGGACGAGTGGATAATATTTTCTCTTCACTCTCCACCGTCGTGCCTTCGCACTTAATGGATAAAGATTTGTTTGGTTTCACTGGCTTAGCGCCAACCGGCGTAGCGGATGCCAATGGAGACAAGGCTTTTGATGAAGAGCCTTGTGCTGTGCCGACTACGGGTGTGATTAACTTGTTTTTGAATTCGGATTAGTCTAATAGGGACGCGGCGTGATTTTATTTTCCCATGGTTGAAGATATGGTGTCGATTTGCCGATCAAAATATAAGCGAGAGTGCATTAAATTTTGACGGCCTTATCGACGATTAATAAACACCCCAGCTACGCCTTACTTATTCCATGCGCACTGGAATCTCGACATCACACACACTAAAATCCGCGCCTTTTTCTTCGCGTTTTTTTGCGATCAATAACTTCAAAGTAGCATTGGATGGCAATGTGATTTTTGGGCGTTCCGCTATTGGAATATCACCCATCACGCGCACTGTTTGCATGACGTCCGCTTGTTTGGGTGGTTCGCCTAGATTCAGTTTTAAGAGCACGTCCATCCCCACCACTACTTTACCGAACACTGTGTAATCCTTATCCAAGCGACGCGTTGCGGCGAGCATAAAATAGATTTCACTATTTGCGCTGTCTTTTGCTTCACCTCGCCCCATACCGACTACACCGGGGCAATGCGCGCCCCAAGCTCTGATATTACCGTGACTCTTAAGTAGTTCATCACTGATCGCCGTCGCTTGAAAGGGCACGCTACCTAAGAACCCGCTGGCACTATCGCTACTTCGATTGGCGAGAATTTCACTAGTGTCAGCCTTGTGTTTAAACATCATTTCAGGTGGGAGATTGGGGTGTTGTGAGGTGCCACCATCTTTATTGTTTGGATTTCCACTCTGCGCGACAAAGTTGGCAATCACGCGATGAAATTGCAAGCCATCGTAGACCTTTTCGCGTGCTAAAAGCTTGACCCGTTCTACTGATTTTGGTGCCAATTCAGGTCGCATTTCTATGACGATTTGACCTTTGCTGCTAGTGATCACTAGTGTGTTTTCTGGATCTAGCTTGCGTTCAAGTTCTTGTGCGTTAGCATTCGCGAAAAGTACAATTGTCGTCCAAAGGAGTGGCTTTAATAGGGGCATCAGAGACATAGCGTTATTCCGATTTTGAGTGGTTGAGTGATCGTATTTATCAAAGGATGGTAACTTATCTAGAGCATTTGTAGTGCATTTCTATGACAGTCATGACGCTCAAAATTATCCACTAGTAGAGACCTTTACACAATCTATTGCGAGGTCAAATTTTGAGTCTGCGAAGTTGCTAGTACGGCCTATAGCTGTGTTGTTAGAGTCTCTTATTTCGGGGCGATTGCTCATTAAAGATGCAAGTAAGAAGCAGGTCAGAGGTAAGTAAACTATCCTCTTTATTTTTCAAAAAATAAATTCGACAATTTACCGATAACAGCTAGATCGATTTTAAGTTGTGCTAATACCGTTCAGGCTTGAACTCATGTCGGTATATTCGTATTTCGTCGCATCACTGCTAGAAAAAGAGAGCAAGCTTTATAATGATCGCTCATCATTTACACGGTAAAAACCGTGCCCGATTACTGTCAAATTAATGTCAAATTATCGTCAAATTAACACTAATATTTCTTGTGTGGATATCATGATGTGCTGCATAATCATTTCCACAAAAAATCTTCTTAAAAATTAACAAAAGATAGGAATTCATATGACCACTTCTGCTTTGTCTGTACTGACTCAATTATTTATGGAGCCTAGCAAGGCTTTTGTTGAAATCAAAGAGCGGCCTAGGCTGCTCTTTGCCTTATGTTTAATCACTATTCCTGCGACGCTGATTTTTCTTTGGTATGCCAATACCATCGATTTTGCTTGGTGGCATGAGGATATGATGAGCAATATGCCTGCCAACATGAATGCCGAACAACGCGCTGTTGTCGGCGGTATGTACACACAAAATATGTTGACCTATGGCGGCTTAGGTGGAATTTTGCTTGGTACGCCCATCCTTTTGGCGGTGACAGCGCTGTATTTTTTAATCGCTTCCAAAGTCTTAGGTTCTTCTATTCCTTATGGTAAATGGTTTTCCTTTGCCACTTGGACGGCAATGCCAGGCTTACTAGTACTGCCACTAATGATTTTGCAAATTGTCTCTAGCCATGGGCGGGTTTCGTCGGGTGACTTAAATATGCTTTCCTTAAATTTCCTTACCGTGCATTTACCTATGAACCATCCTATGGCGGGGCCTTTAAATAGCTTAAGTTTGACGACATTTTTGACTATCTTTCTAGCTTATGTTGGCCTAAAAGTGTGGACAGGTCGTAGTGCTTTGGCCTGCGCCACGACCAGTATTCTCCCCTATGCAGTCATCTTTGGTGGATGGTTTGCATCGGCTGCTTTTAAATAATTAGGAATGAAAATGATCAAACGTAAAACCATAGGCATCTTAGTTGTTGCCGCCGTGATTGCAGTGCCGGTAGTGATGAAGTTCGCTGGCGCTAAACCGAAGATAGAGGTTGAACTAGCTAAGGTGCAGCAAAAGAGCATACAGCCATCGATTCTGGCTTCGGGTAATTTTGTGTTCCGACAGCAGGTGCAGCTTTCTAGTGAAGTGATTGGCAAGGTGTCTGAGGTCTTGGTCAAGGAAGGCGATAAAGTGACGCAAGGGCAGGTTCTCTTGCGCCTTGATCCGACGATTATTCGTGCAGAGGTCACGCAACAACAAGCTTCACTACGTAGCGCGCAAGTGAATATAGAACGCGCGCAATTGAATGTGGATAGGCAGCAAATCAACACTGAACGTAATCGCCGATTGGTAGCCGATAAATTTATAGATGCCAGTAAGTATGAAGAATCAGTGCACGTTTTGAATCTCGCTAAGGTGGATTTGAAAAGTACCCGCGAAGGTTTACAGCAGGCCTCTGCTAGTTTAGATCAATCATTGAAGCGGTTAGATAAAACCGAAGTCAGGGCGCCGATTAGCGGTACCATTACCTCGGTGCAGATCAAGATCGGCGAGACTGCAGTTGCCAGTGCTCAGGGTATGGCCGGTTCGGGTTTGATGAGCATTGCCGACGTTGCCAGCATCATGGCTGAAGTGAATGTGGATGAATCGGACGTGGCAAAAGTCGCTGTGGGACAAAGCGCCAAAGTATTTCCAGCAGCCTTTGACGATCAACCCGTGACGGGGACGGTGGAAGAAGTATCAATGGCACCGCGGGCTAATCTTGCTGGCGGCTCACAAGGTAAAAGTTATGTCGTTAAATTGCGACTAGACGAAAGTAAAATGGCTTTGCGCACAGGTATGACCTGTCGCGTGGAGATATTAACCGGTAGTAGTAGTGCGAAAAACGTGCTGCCGATACAAGCGGTTTTGACGGGTAATAGCTCAAGTGATAATGCCAGTGAGAATAAAACGAAAGAAGATAAAGCGCCAGTCAAAGGCACGGGTCAAGTTTTTACAGTGAAAGACGGCGTCGTATATAAAAAAACTGTCAAGGTCGGGATAGCAGACGATAGTAATCAAGAAATTATCTCTGGTCTAAGCGAAGGTGAAACGGTAGTCATAGGGCCAGCACGTATTTTACGTAGTTTGCGTGAGGGCGATAAAGTGGTAGCGAAGGCCGATGCTAAGGTTGAAGCGAAGGCCGAAGCCAAGTCTGACGCTAAACCTGAAGCTAAGTCTGAAGCTAAGTCTGAAGCTAAGGCGGATGGAAAAACACCGTGATTACCTTGTCGAATATAGAAAAAAACTACCAGATGGGCGATCAAACCGTGCATGCTCTGCGCGGCGTTAATTTGCACATCGAGCGCAACGAATTCGTGGCTTTTATCGGTGCTTCTGGTTCGGGAAAATCGACAATGATGAATATCGTTGGTTGCCTAGATCGCCCAAGTAGCGGCACGTATCAATTGAATGGTCGGGATGTGGCTACCATGTCTAGCGATGAACTGGCTTTGGTGAGAAATGCGGAGATTGGTTTTATCTTTCAGAGCTTTCATCTTTTGCCGCGTGCGAGCGCCTTAGACAATGTGGCGCAACCTTTGATTTATCGTGGCATCGGTCATAAAGAACGTCAACGCATGGCGTTTGAAGCCTTAGAGCACGTTGGTTTGGGGCAGCGGGTGCATCATCGACCCAATGAATTATCTGGAGGGCAAAGACAGCGGGTGGCTATTGCACGCGCTTTGGTGGGTAAACCTTCTATTTTGCTCGCGGATGAACCCACGGGAAATCTCGACTCCACTACAAGCGCAGAAATTCTCGCGCTGATTAAAGACTTACATCGCAATGGACAAACCGTGGTGATGGTTACCCATGAACCTGAGATTGCGCAACAATGTCATCGCGTCGTGCGTTTGCACGATGGCCGGGTGTTGAGCGATTTGCGTAACTCATCAGCTGAGCAAGCACTCGAGCAATCGCCTCAGTCAATACCCGAGGTGGCAGCATGATGTTCTTATTCGTGGAAAGTGTGCGTTCAGCACTCAATTCGATACGCGCTAATCGTATGCGTAGTTTCTTAACTTCTTTGGGAATTATTATTGGAGTCGCTTCGGTGATTGCGGTAGTCTCATTGATCCAAGGTCTATCGCAAAGTATAGGTAAGCAGTTTGAAGGCCTAGGTGGAAGTTCGGTGACGATTTCCCCCAAGTTCTCTTTTAAAGAGGCCATGCGAGGCAAGATCAATGTCTTACGTATCGACGATTTGGATCATTTACGTTTACACGTCGATGAAATCAAAGACATCAATCCCCAATTTATGATACAGGCTCCTATGGTTCGTTACGGTAGTACCGAGTCCAATGCCAGGGTGATCGCCAGTTCGCCACGCTATCAAGACGTGGAGCAAAAATTTGTCACCAGTGGACGTTTTTTAAGTGAATCTGATGAATCGGGTGCGCGACGTGTGGCGGTCATCGGCACCAAGATGATCGATACTCTGCATTTGCCTGCCGATCCTATCGGTTCGTATATTTCGTTTAGTGGCGAGTGGTTTAGGGTGATTGGTGTATTAGAAAAAAGTGGCGAGATGTTCGGTTTTTCACGTGACGAAATTGTGGTGATTCCTTTTCGCACCGGGCGTAATATTGTTGGCGCGAGTCAGCGCTTAAACAGCCTTACATTTACCGTTTCTATGAAGGACATCAGTTTGGTCGAAGCCGGTAAAGAGCGGATTAGAACCGTCTTAAGACGCGCTCATCGTTTAGATGCAAGTGCCGAAGATGACTTCGACTTAGAATCATCAGAGCAGATGTCTAAGAGTTTTGCGCAGAGTATGGCGATGACTACCTTGGTCATGGGTGGGATTGTGAGCATTTCTCTGTTGGTTGGTGGCATTGGCATCATGAACATTATGCTGGTCTCAGTGACCGAACGCACCAGAGAGATCGGCATTTGCAAAGCCATTGGGGCGCGTAGTCGAGACATCATGATGCAGTTCTTGATTGAGGCGGTCACTTTGTCGGTGATGGGCGGAGCGATAGGATTGGCGCTAGGTTATGGGCTGGGGTTTGGGATTGCTAAGATGATTCCGGATTTTCCTGATGCAGTGGTTCCTTGGTGGGCGGTGGCTTTGGCGTTCTTCTTTTCAGCAGGTGTAGGTGTGGTGTTTGGCGTTATGCCTGCGAGTAAAGCTGCTAAGCTTGATCCTATTGATGCATTACGCTACGAATAGTTAGGCTCTAATTTCGTATGACGATGAGTGCTGATCCTGTTGTGCGGTGAGTGTCCAGAACACTCACCTAGGAAAAGAGCTTAGCGCGAAAGGGCGAGGAGCAAAAATCAAAAGACCTCACAACATAGAGGAACACTGAGGAACAAAGAGGAACACAGAGAAAAAGAGCGAAAAGCGGATAATCGTCTTCGCTTTTCTGTGTGTTTCCCTTGACCACTTGAAGGGTTTTGCTTTTGTTTGCGGTTTGCCCTTTCATGCGCGCAATTGCGTTCTCAAATTTAGTGGGGTGTTTGATGCACCTGTCGATCTTCGGTGCTCATCATCGTTGCCGCTAAATCATCCGCATCTTGTGGGCTAGAGTTGTTTTCGCCCGCCGGATCGGTTAATGAGTTTGGCACATCAAATACCTGACCATGGCCTTTGAGTTTAATAAAATAAACTATCCCTGCCAACAAAACCACACTGGTCACCAAACTCGCTTCCGGCCCAAAAGCGCCGCCATTAAGCCACACGGAAGTATTTGGTGCATTCTTTAGATCGATTAGTAAGGGAACGACTTTTAAAGATTGACCGCTTACTTCCAATCCAAAGCCCACACCCAATAACCAATTCCAAGCACTATGCCAAGCGCACACCCCCCACAGTGAGCCCTCTTTAAGTGCGTACAAACTGAGCAGGATCGCCACTAAAACGATATTGAATAGACCGATAAAAAGCTCGATTGAGGGTTTGATGTTGCCAGCGTGGAGCAAAGAAAACACCAACATATTTCCGACAATACCAATCATCACGCCATAACGTGAAGTGAGCAATTGAAATAACCAGCCACGCATGAAAATTTCTTCGGTCGCACCCTGTATCATGAATCCTATAAACAGGCAAAGTAGTGCCAATACACCACCCAAACTAAACTGTCCCCATAAGCCAGTGGCTTCGATTTGATATCCGCCCATCAGCGCGATGAGTGCGACCACAGCGCTGATAAAACCAAAGCCCATCAGCAAGCCGCGACCATAGCGTTTGGCGGCGTGGTTATTGAAGCCTATGGTGGCGAGCGGGCGGCGCTCGAAGAATTTGATCCAAGCTATACCCGCTGAGCTTGCTACGCCAAACACGAGTACAAGTTCGATGAAGCTCATTGGCCACGAACCTTTTCCAAATACTGTTTTCAGATCGAGTAGTTTCACGACGAGAGTCATCGCAATGCCTCCGACAGCAAAAAACGCAATCAATAAAATAATCGCGGCTAAGGTCCAAGTACGGCGATGCTGTGGTTCACGCGCAGCGTAGAGTTCTAAAGTATTTTTCATGGGATTAAACCGTTCAGATTTCAGATAAAAAAAGGGGGAAGGAATTACTCCGCTACGCTATGCGCGAGTTCTTTTCTACGTAACTGCACACTAGTAAACAGTAGCACCACACCGAAGCCACATAAGATGAGCTTGGCGCTCTCTGGTGTTCTACTGATGACGATATTGGCGAGACTGATGGTGATGAGCG
>JAIELM010000211.1 GCA_019752975.1 Undibacterium sp.
GAAGTTACCAGAGGGAACAGTGAAAGAGACTTGCTGTTCGTTGCTACTGGTGGCCGCCAAATAACCGCGGAAGTAATACACCACTTGTGCTACCACGCGTGCCCAATTGATGGAATTAACTGTGCCGATTTTTTGTTTAGTTTTAAATTCCAAATCATTGGAGACGGCCTTGACCATATCTTGGCAATCATCGAATACACCCTCAACCGCAATATTAAAAATATTGGGATCTTGCAGGCTAAACATTTGCGCGGTTTGGAAGGCGCTCATTTTTTTGTGTGGCGACAGCATGAAGACACGTATGCCTTTTTTTCCGCGCATGGCGTATTCGGCTGCGCTGCCAGTATCGCCTGAAGTGGCACCAAAAATATTTAACTCGGCTGAATTTTTCGTTAAAGTGTATTCAAACAAATTACCCAATAACTGCATCGCCATATCTTTAAAGGCCAGCGTTGGTCCATTGGATAGCGCTTGCAAAATAAGATGATGACCATCTTGCTTATGCAGTGTGCGCAGCGGCGTGATGTCTTGTGCTACATCACCTTCGCGTCCATTTTTATAGACTTGGGCAGTATACGTTTGATCGCAAATCGTCTTTAAATCCTCATCCGGTATATCGGTTGCGAATTTCTTGAGAACTTGAAAGGCCAAATCAGCATAACTCAACTGACGCCAAGTATTCAATTCCTCATTTGAGACCTGCGGGTAAGTTTTAGGCAGATACAAACCGCCATCGGGAGCTAAGCCTCCCAAGAGAATTTCAGAAAATTGAACTGGTGCTGAGGTATTGTCGGCTGCGTAGCCACGAGTTGAAACGTAGTGCATGATTGGGTCAGTCAATGGGATCAGTAGTGAGTCAGTAAGTATGAAGTCTATCCTGAGCAATGTCCATTCGGTCGCCATAACCGCGTAAGCGGAAATCCAGCGCCTTTACCAAACCGTGTATTAGACGGCAAAAAACAAAGCGCTTTACTCATGGTAATGCATCAGAAATTTGTTCGATTATAACACTCACTTAACGATGTATCACCACCATCAAAGCCTTGGCTTCGGTCTTACCCACATTTCTAATTGCGTGAAAGCGATCAGCTTCATAACGTGCCGTACCGCCGATTTTAAGTTTCTTCTTGGCTCCATCCACTTCCACTTCTACACTGCCATGCATCAAAGTTAAGTGCTCAGTAGCGCCCGGATCATGTGGATTAGAGACTAAGGCACCACCTGCCGCGAGGGTCAACTCATACCATTCAAAGCGTCCAGCCAATTCCATAGGGCCTAAAATTTTTAACACATAGCCGGCGTGCTCGCCCGGTAGAGTTGGCGTTTCGTGCGGTTCCAGCATGCGAATGGCATCACGCTTGGGCGCTTCTGAAGACAATAACTCCGCCATACCAATACCTAATGCATTCGCGAGACGCCAAGCGACAGCGATGGTTGGATTGGCTTTTTCTCTTTCAATTTGCGACAACATTGATTTAGAAACACCAGCGGTACGCGATAAATCTTCTAAAGTTAAACCGCGCTCTAGGCGCAATCTTTGTAAAGTTGCACCTACCTCGGGTGGTGTCGGGGGAGCGGCAATCACTTTTTTCATATTTTCTCTTGCAAAGGGTGGGCGATATAGATAATATCCACTATATCGAACTTTAGTTCACTATAATGGATATTTTTAAAAGTACAAAATACCCTAGATTTTTTTATTCACGACTTACGCAAAATTGCGCTGACTAGGCGTGGAGCCGCAGCCAGCACTTTGTACCACAAGGCGAACACAACAACGCTAGCGTCGGTTTTGTGTAAGTCCCACATGAAATACATCATACCAGAAGCCTACTATTTGGAGACCGCCATGACTAACACTAAACGAAATGCGTTTTTTTCTGCTCTTGCCAATAATCTCGATGGCCTGCGTGAACAAGGTCTGTATAAAAATGAGCGAGTCATTGCTTCACGTCAAGGGGCATTGGTCACTTGCGATGATGGACGCGAACTCATCAATTTATGTGCCAATAATTATTTGGGACTCTCAGGCGATGAAGCGACAGTACAAGCCTCAATCGCCGCCACCGAACAGTATGGCTACGGTCTCTCGTCTGTCCGCTTTATCTGCGGTACACAAACAGTACACAAACAATTGGAAAAAGCCATCGCCGACTTCTTAGGCATGGAAGATTGCATTTTGTATGCGGCCGCATTTGATGCTAATGGCGGCGTGTTTGAGCCTTTATTTGATGACAATGATGCGATTATTTCTGATGCGCTTAATCACGCGTCCATCATAGACGGAGTGCGCTTGTGCAAAGCGGCGCGCCTACGCTATGTGCACAATGACATGGCGGATTTGGAAATTCAACTCCAAAATTCACAAGACAAACGTCAGCGTATTATCGTCACAGACGGTGCGTTCTCTATGGATGGCACGATAGCGCAATTAGATAGAATTTGCGAACTAGCCGACAAATATGATGCTCTCGTCATGATAGACGAATGCCATGCCTCAGGCTTTTTAGGTAAAACCGGACGTGGCACTCATGAACATCATAACGTCATGGGTCGCGTCGATATCATCACTGGCACACTAGGCAAAGCACTGGGTGGCGCAATGGGTGGCTTCACCGCAGCACGCAAAGAAGTGATCGACACTTTACGCCAAAAATCCCGCCCTTATTTATTCTCCAATACCTTAGCACCATCTATTGCCGGCGCCTCTTTGTCGGTGTTAGCGCGCCTATCCAAGTCCACAGAATTACGTGATCGCTTGCACGACAATACCGCCTTCTTCCGCCGAGAAATTGAAGCACTAGGATTCACGATTAAACCCGGCACACATCCAGTCGTCCCGGTCATGTTATTTGATGCACCAATAGCGCAAAAATTTGCAGCACGCATGTATGAATTGGGGGTCTTAGTCACCGGTTTCTTTTACCCCGTAGTGCCGATGGGGCAAGCACGGGTGCGCGTGCAATTATCGGCGGCGCATAGCAAAGAACAATTGCAAACGGCGTTGCTAGCCTTTGCACAAGCGGGACGAGAATTGGGATTGATTAAATAAGAGTAATTATTCAGCCCGCTATGACGAGGTTGAATTTTCAAAGTACGCCACCCTATTTTATGTCATTCGCTAGGGTTTAATCGTGAATCCAGTGGCGTCCGTTGCTGAACAAAAGTCCCTAGATTCCCGCTAAAAACATGCGGGAAAGACGGCTTACATAGGGTGCTGAATAATTACGTAACAAGGCCATTAAACATTTAGGAAATATCATGGAAAGAATTTTAGTCATAGGGGCAAACGGTCAAATCGGTAGCGAATTGGTTGATGCCTTAGCCGCCCAACATGGCGCTAGCAATGTCATTGCCGCCGACATTAGCCCCACCAGTTTATATGCAGCCCAACATTATGAAGTGGTGGACGTATTAGACGTCGATCGCTTAGCGCAAGTCACTGAACAATATCAAATCACCCAGGTATATCAACTCGCCGCACTACTCTCGGCTACTGGTGAAAAAGCACCGTTAAAGGCCTGGACGTTGAACATGGACGGCTTACTCAATATACTGGAATTGGCCCGCATTCGTGGCGAAGCGGGTAAGCCTTTGAAAGTATTTTGGCCATCGTCGATTGCTGCCTTTGGTCCAAACACCCAAGCCATTAACACACCTCAATACGCGGTAATGGATCCCAATACGATTTACGGTATTAGTAAATTGGCTGGTGAGCGCCTGTGCGAATACTACTTCCAAAAATATGGTGTAGACGTACGTTCAATACGCTACCCCGGCATCATTAGTTATAAGTCGCCTCCGGGCGGTGGCACTACTGACTACGCTATCGCTATTTTCCATTCTGCGTTAAAAGGTGAAGTGTATTCCTGCTTCCTAGAAGCACAAACCTCACTCCCGATGATCTATATGCCGGATGCGATTCGTGCCACCGTCAGCTTAATGGATGCGCCAGCTGAAAAAATTAAAATTCGCTCATCATACAATGTAAGTGGTATGAGCTTTAACCCACAAGAATTGACAAGTGAAATTACTAAAAGTTTGCCAAACTTTCAGGTACACTACGCGCCAGATAGCCGCCAAGCAATTGCTGCAAGTTGGCCGCAAAGTCTCGCCGACGAGACTGCACGCGACGATTGGGGATGGCAGGCAGAAGTTAATTTAGCCAGCATGGTAGTAGACATGCTGAAAAATGTGCGCGTCTAGACTGATGATCAAGACAGAGAAAGGCGGCATAACAATTGGGACTTACGCAAAACAGACGCTGGCGTTGTTGCTATCGCCTTGTCGTACTAAAGTACTGCCTTCGGCTTTGCGTCTAGCCAGCGCAATTTTGCGTAAGTCCTAACAATATATTGTAAAACCAAATAAGGAAATTTTATGGACATGCGCGTATTTGATTTATTTAAGATAGGTGTAGGTCCATCGAGTTCCCATACTGTGGGACCAATGTTGGCGGCGCGTCGGTTTTTGCTCGAATGCCCCAACTTAGCTCAAGCACAGCAAGTTCAAGTGGCATTATATGGTTCACTGGCATTAACCGGGCTGGGCCATGCGACCGACAAAGCCGTTTTACTTGGCCTTATGGGCGAGACACCGCAAGATGTAGCACCTGAAACCGTCGATGACAAACTCAGCGAACTAGCTACTAGCGGCGTAATGCGACTCTTAGGTCAAACTGAGATCGCGTTTGATATTTTAGATGACGTACTTTGGTACAAAAAAGAAGTCTTACCAGGTCACCCAAATGGCTTACGCTTCACACTAAAGTATCAGGACGGCTCTACCCATCATCAAACATTTTATTCTACTGGTGGTGGATTCATTTACACCGAAGAAGAGTTAGCCAGTAATAGCAACGCAGTTCCCACCCCAAAAGTAAGCATTCCCTACCCTTTTGCCACCATGGCCGAATTACTCGCACACGGCCAACGCACTGGGCTGAGCTTGGCACAAATGCTGCGGGCAAATGAATTATGCCATTGTAGTGAAACCGAATTAGATGCTGGGCTAGATAAAATTTGGGCAGTAATGAGCCAGTGCATTGATCGCGGTTTACTCATTACGGGTGAATTGCCGGGTGGCTTGCATGTGCAAAGGCGCGCCGCCAAACTCTGGCTTACTGCCAACGAAACCACCAATACCTTACCACACGATGGCATGCATAAAGTCAGCCTATATGCCATGGCGGTGAATGAAGAAAATGCAGCAGGCGGTCGGGTAGTAACCGCGCCGACCAATGGCGCAGCGGGAATCATCCCCGCCATCATCAAGTACTATTCACAAGATTGCAAACCCACTCAGCCGGTAGAGGGAATACGCCAATTTATGCTAGTTGCCGCCGCCATCGGCATGTTATGCAAAACCAATGCCTCAATCTCGGGCGCAGAAATCGGTTGCCAAGGCGAAGTTGGCGTAGCTTGTGCTATGGCCGCAGCGGGACTGACCGCTGCCTTAGGTGGCAGCAATGA
Organism: Undibacterium sp.; assembly: GCA_019752975.1. Lineage (GTDB taxonomy): Bacteria > Pseudomonadota > Gammaproteobacteria > Burkholderiales > Burkholderiaceae_D > Undibacterium. Next base: position 5,472 of record JAIELM010000211.1, read on the forward strand.
GCAAGTAGAATCGGCTGCGGAAATCGGTATCGAACATCACCTAGGTATGACTTGCGATCCTATCGGCGGCCTCGTGCAAATCCCCTGCATAGAACGCAATGGCATGGGTGCAGTCAAAGCGATTACGGCTGCATCGCTCGCATTAAAAAGCGATGGCAAGCATCACGTCACACTAGACCAAGCCATAGAAACTATGCGGGTAACGGGTGGCGATATGCAGGCGAAGTACAAAGAAACCTCTCTAGGCGGCTTGGCGATACATGTGGTAACGGTGAACCACGCTGCTTGTTAGGTGTAGTAGTTGCGACCAGACTCTGCCATTCTGGTCTATCCATCCAAAATACGAGCTCTATCGCACCAATTCCTTAATCACTGCCCACTGACGCCGCGAAATCGGCAGTCGCTCCGCGCTATCTTTAACAATCACTTGCCAAGTTTCGCTGGCTTTCTCACCATCGGCATCGACTGCATGTAAAGCACGCTCGACGCCGATAATCATATCGCGTGCCACTAGCGCATTTCTATGCGCGCGTATAAAAACCTGCCCCAATTCGTTTTCTATCGAGACCAAAGACTCTTCGGTGAGATAGGTGCGCGACTTAGTCTGTATGGTCACATACTTTTGTTCGGCTTTGAGAAATATGACCTCGTTGACGGGAATGAGCAAAACGCGATTTTTTTCTACGATGGAAAAATGTTGCCGCTTCTTTGGTAAAGTGTTCAATACCTCCGCCAAACTATTTTCTGTCGAAGGCGAAAATTGCTCCCTTTGCGCCCGTATCCGCTCCAAACAAGCTTGCAAGCGAACAGCACGGACTGGCTTAAGCAAATAATCCATCGCATGCACCTCAAAAGCCTGCAATGCAAATTCATCATACGCCGTCACAAAGACAATCGCTGGCGCGCGAGGCAATGCTAAACGCGCTATATGTTGAGCCAATTCCAAGCCCGTCATTCCTGGCATTTGCACGTCCAACAGTACCACGTCCGGCCCATGCTCCATCAAACCATCCAAGGCAGTTTGCCCATCAAAGGCCATACCGACTAAGACACATGGACAAGCAGCTTGAATATCTTCAATTAAGCAGCGCATACGCTCACATGCCGGCGCTTCATCATCAACGATCAGAATTTTAAGTGGCTTCATTTTTTATCGTTTTATCTTGAAATTTAGTGCGCCGGAAAAATCAACTGAACCACAAACATACCGTCAGCCATATTGGTGCTCAACTGCGCCTCTATATCGTAAAGCAATTTTAATCGCTGCCGTATATTGTCTAAAGCCATGTGATTACCCAAAGACATTTGTGCTTCTTGGTGATACGGATTAGTCACCTTGACTTCAATCTTATCCAATATTTTTTGCACCTCAATGTCGATCAAGGCTGGTTTTGTGCTCGGCTCCACCCCATAATGCACGGCATTTTCTAGTAAGGGTTGTAATAATAAGACTGGAATTTTACTCTCAGAAAGTGCCTTTTCATCTAAATTACTTATCCGCCATTCCACCATTAAGCGCTCACCTAAACGGATTTTTTCTATCGCCAAATACTGCTTACAGAGGACAATCTCATCGTGCAAACTAGATTGTTCGCGGGTATCGCGCATCAGCACACGAAACAAATCGGCCAAATCTTCCAATGCAGTCTCTGCTCGACGCGGCTCACTGCGAATAAGAGACAGCACCGCATTTAAACTATTAAATAAAAAATGCGGACGTATCCTCGCTTGCAACGCCTGCAAACGAGCCTCGCCCAAAGCAGGTGAAAAAGCCCGGGTACGCAGCTCAAAGTAATTTTGTAGAACCACTCCCATTAGAAAACACAATAGCACCGAGAATCCCCAATTGAGACGAGGAAAGCTAAACACAAACCACTCCATACTCGCCAGAGAAGCCAAGACCAAATAGCCAAGCAATGCAGGCACAACGCCACAAGCCATTCTTTGCAACCAAGCTGCCGCACCTCGCTGTTCTACCACCCGTCTAAATCCGCATAACAACAACAAGGAGCCCAAACAAATTGCTTCCACCAACATCGCGGTCTCGACAAATTCCTGAAAGTTGAACGCCAAACCTTGACCACGCGCCAAAAGGCTAAGCAGTACGACAAGATTCACTGAGATCAACACACGAATCACTATCCCGATATTGCAACAATCAGGAATAAGTATCTCGGTTTTAGGGTGTTTTTCGGTTTCGGTCATTTTCAATAGTCGCGGTATAATCCGGCACAACGCATTTATACCAACTTTATAGCCCCTTTTACAAACCACCATGACATCACAATTTGCTAAAAAAAACGAGGCTTGGTCTGCACGTTTTTCTGAACCCGTCTCCGATTTAGTCAAACGCTATACCGCCTCAGTCTTTTTCGACTATCGTCTCGCCAGCTTTGACATTCAAGGTTCGCTCGCACATGCCGAAATGTTGCAAGCTCAAAAAATCATTTCCACACAAGATTATGCCGCAATTCAAAACGGTATGGCACAAATTCAGGCGGAAATCGACACAGGCAAATTTGAATGGTTGTTGGACTGCGAAGACGTACATTTGAACATCGAGAAACGCCTCACCGATTTAATCGGCGATGCAGGCAAACGTCTACATACAGGGCGCTCTAGAAATGATCAGGTCGCCACCGACATCCGTCTCTACTTGCGCTCCTCGATTGATCTCATCTTAGAATTAGTAACAGGCTTACGTTTAGCCATGCTTGAGCTAGCAGATAAACATGTTGACACCATCATGCCAGGCTTCACTCACATGCAAGTGGCGCAACCGATCACCTTTGGTCATCACATACTCGCCTACGTAGAAATGTTTGGTAGAGATGCCGAGCGCCTGATCGATTGTCGCAAACGGGTCAATCGCTTACCATTAGGTTCCGCCGCCTTAGCTGGCACCACCTTCCCTATCGACCGCGAACGCGTTGCAAAAAGCTTGGGTTTCGACGAAGTTTGTTATAACTCGCTCGACGCGGTATCTGATCGTGATTTCGCGATTGAATTTTGCGCTTGCGCGTCTTTAATCATGACGCATATTTCTCGCATGTCGGAAGAACTGATTATTTGGATGAGTCCACGGGTAGGCTTTATCGATATCGCTGACCGCTTTTGCACAGGTTCATCAATCATGCCGCAAAAGAAAAATCCCGATGTGCCCGAACTTGCCCGCGGTAAAACTGGGCGCGTCAACGGCAATCTTATTTCCTTACTGACCTTAATGAAAGGCCAGCCCTTGGCCTACAACAAAGATAATCAAGAGGACAAAGAACCCCTCTTCGATAGCATAGACACGGTGGTCGACACCTTGCGCATTTTTGCCGACATGGCTGGCGGCATTAGCGTCAAACCGGACGCCATGCGCACGGCTGCCTTACAGGGCTACGCCACTGCGACGGATCTGGCTGACTACTTAGTCAAAAAAGGTCTGCCCTTCCGTGACGCCCATGAGGCAGTGGCTTTAGCGGTACGCACCTGTGTCGATAAAGCTTGTGATTTGAGCGACATGTCCCTAGACGAATTAAAAGTGTTTTCAAAACTAATCGAAAGCGACGTGTTTGCCGTGTTAACACTAGAAGGTTCAGTGGCAGCACGTGACCACATAGGCGGCACTGCGCCAAATCAAGTGCGATTGGCGATTGCACGTTTACGGAAACAATTGGCCGCGTAGGAATCGCGTAGTTCTGCAAATGCTTCACAGTGCGTTAAACCCCAATAAAAACACTAATAATAAGACCGATGCAATCCTCGCCGCTACTTGAGACACCACGTAGCGCGGGTTGTATCTGCAAAAAAAACTTCGGAGACCAGACATGCGATTTTTGCTTTCGCTATCAAAACTGATTGACACGCTCAATGAATTCATAGGGAAATACATCAGTATAGCCCTGCTGCTTGCCGTGTTAATTTGCACCGGACAAGCATTACTGAGTTATTTTTTCAAACTAGGCGATATCAGCTGGTCTGAAATTCAGTGGTATTTATTTTCCGCCGTTTTTCTTCTCAGCGCTCCGGCCACTTTGCGTAGAAACGAACATGTCAGGATAGACGTGGTCACTAGTCGTTTTTCTAAACGCACACAAGTGTGGATAGATATTTTTGGATTTTTATTCTTCCTGCTGTCCTTTTGTTTCTTGATTTTTCGCCTTGGCCTCAGTTACGCACTCGAGGCCATTTATAGCCAAGAAAAGATCAGCACCGGCCTTGTAGCTTGGCCTGCACGACTACTTATTCCTGTGAGTTTTTTCCTCCTTTCTTTACAAGGATTTTCCGAAATAATCAAACGCGTCGGCTATTTACGTGGACTTGTCCCAGCATCAGAATTTGATAAGCACGCCTTAACACCAGAAGAGGAAATCGCACTGCATCTCGAAGCCATGAACATAAAAAATGC
>JAIELM010000002.1 GCA_019752975.1 Undibacterium sp.
ATTTTCTCAGCGTCTCTGCGTCTCGGCGTTGAGGGGTTTTGTCTCTGATTTTGACCTTTCGCGACAACCTCTTTTTAGCGGGAATCCAGCGACTTTTGTTTAACAACTGACGCTACTGGAATCCCGATTAAACCCTAGGGAATGACATAAAATAGGGTGGAGTACTTTGAAATTTCAACTTCGTCATAGCGGGCTTAATTGTTATAACCTAGCTTAACTAGTTTAGCTTCGACTAATCGAAACACCACCATCGACCAACATCGCAGCACCAGTCATAAAGGATGAGGCATTGGACGCCAGAAATAGCGCAGCCTGTGCCATCTCTTCTGGCTGTGCAAGACGCTTTAAAGCGTGAAGATGGGCGACCTGTGTTAACGCCTCTGGAGTGCTATTCATTTGATGCGCCATTGGCGTCAGCGTACCTCCGGGGAGTAGGGCATTGACGCGTATTGCTTGTGCGCCAAATTCGGCCGCTAAGCTCTGAGTTAAGCCGACTAAGCCTGCTTTGCTGGCGGCATAGGCCGCTACTCCAGGAAATCCCACCGTATGCCCGACAAAACTTGAAGTGAAAATAAGTGATCCACCACCGCGTTTGAGCATCGCTGGGATTTGATATTTCGCGCCAAAAAAAGCACTATTCAAATTCGTGTCTAAGGTGTTTTGCCATCCCGCCGTTGAGATCGATAGTGTGGAACCCATTTCTCCCATGATGCCAGCATTATTGAAGGCAATATCCACACCACCAAAGTGTGCGGTGGCATGTTCAACCAAGGCTTGTGCATAGGACTCTTGTCTCACGTCGCCCGCTAGACTTGTGGCCAGTCCACCGGCATGACGAATTTCTTCTACTAGTTGATTCAGTTCCCCTTGTCGTCTCGATCCTACCACCACAGCCGCCCCCATGCTGGCAAATAACAGCGCAGTGGCGCGCCCTATGCCAGAGCTGGCACCAGTGATGATAGCGACTTTGTTCGTCAGAGTATTCATGTGAAGTTCCTTGGTTTCTATTTAATTGGAACAGCTAGTTTGGTGTAATTGCCCTCGCATGTCTCGCCAGATTCGGACGTGTAATAAAATTTTTGCGCTTGCTTTCCACTGCTGCTACCTAGGGTGTTCTGCTATCATGTGAAAATTATTTGAGGAACCCGCATGAAGATAACTAAGTTCAATTTTGTATTCCGATTGGCATGTAAGATGAGTGTCAGTTTAATTGCCTGCTTTGCGCTAGAAGTCCATGCGCAAAGCGTCGCTTTCACTTTCGATGACGGTCCTAACACTGCCGAGAAGCCGTTACTAAACCCCTTGCAACGCAATCAAGCGATGCTCGCGGCGCTCAAGAAGCACGACGTTACAGCCGCTTTATTTGTCACCGCTGGTTTTGGCGCTAATAAGCCAGACGGTTATGCCCTTGCTAAAGCTTGGGGTGAGGCTGGGCATGCGATCGGCAATCATACGATGACTCACCCAGACCTTAACGATACCAACATAAGTCTGGCGCAGTACCAAGCCGAAATTATGGACTGCGATAAAATCATCGCCACTTTACCTGGCTATCAAAAATGGTATCGTTATACCTTTCTGCGTGAAGGTAATACGCCAGAAAAACGTGATGGCATGCGTCAATTTTTAAAACAGCAGGGTTATCGTAACGCCTATGTTAGTTTGGATACGAGTGATTGGCGCTTCGATGAAAAATTGTTGGAAGTGCTGAAACGCGATCCTCATGCAGACCTGTCTGTGATCAAGCTGAGCTATCTAGAGCACATCAAACAAAGAGCGGTGGCCTACCGCGACTTAGCACATACTTTGCAAGGGCGTGATATTCCTCAGGTTTTACTGCTGCATCATAATCTCGTGAATGCTTTGTGGTTGGATGAAGTTATCGCCCAGTTTAAGCAGATGGGGTGGAGTATTACTACACCACAGTTAGCATTTGCAGATCCTGTGTATCAACTCCAACCGATCTCCACGGTTGCGGGGCAGAGTTTGATGTTATCGATGGCGAGGTCTCTAGGACTGGGGAAATTCGATGGTTGGTTGCGGCTTTGCGATGACGCTGATTTAGAGATGGATGTGTTGAAGGCTAAGGGATATTAGGACGATGAAAGTACAATGATGAGACTATCTTTAAGACAGAAAATTATCGCGGTATGTAACGCAAAGATCGCACAGAAAGGGGATCAAGTTGGACTTTCTTTTTACGCTTTTTTTGCGAATAAAAATGATGATCCAGAGTTGTTAATGGAGGCGGCAACTTGGTGGATAGTAGAACATGAATTAGATCATTTTGAAAAAGCGGTAAAAATCAAAGGTATGCTGGAATAGACTAGCTAGTAGCTAGTATAAGGTGGATGTGATGCATTTTAACTTGTGAAAGCTATTTACTCTGAGTGGTGACTTTGCAACCAAAAAAATCTTTTTACCTACTTAGGGTGTTAATAATTTAATTTTGTGAGGGACTTTGTAGACATCTACAGAAATCGATTCAATTTTTTCTAAAAATCAGTTACCTTTCTTCTACGGTAAAAAAATTGCGTTGATGGAGCCTAGAGATGGATACACCCTATGGACTAGTTTTTTGGGGATACGATCAAGCAGATTTACGATGGTATGATCGTTTTGCTCCGGCACTATACATAGTTCGGTCGTGATGTCATGCATACACCGCACCTCACCACTGAAAATTTTGGCAACACCACTGAAGCCGGCGGCTTGGCGAGGTCTTGGTTAAGTTCGTCCAGTTTTTGCGCAGCTGTGAGTTTGCTGATCGGTACCTGTGCCGCACTTGGCTGGATTCTGGATCTGCCAATGTTACGCAGTTTTTTACCTGGTGCCGTGCAAATGAAGTTTAATACCGCACTGGCATTGATCTTTTCTTCCTTCGCACTGATACTTTTACGCACCTCCGCGACACCGCGCCAAGTACTCATTGGTCGAATTTTTGGTGCCCTCGTATTTTTTGTTGGTTGTGCCACACTAAGTGAATATTTGCTCCATGTGAACCTGGGTATTGACGAGTTATTTTTCCGCGATACTGCCGTCGCCTTTAATTTAATACGCGGTCGCATGTCACCCTTCACAGCAGGAATCTTCACTGGTCTTGGCATCGCTCTATATGGACTGCAGCACGAAAAATGGCGACACTTAGTGCGTGCGATCGCTATCGTAACAATCACTATTGGAATCTCGGTTTGCCTTGGCTATTTGTGGCGCGCCAACGAATTAATTAGTGACAGCTGGTTACCACCGGTTGCCATTCACACGGCATTTGGATTCGTGATGCTGGGACTAAGTGTTTTGTTTTACGTGTGGGACCTGCAAAGACGGCACCGCAGCACAGGGATAGAAAAAAAAGTGATCACTGCCTTTTTTGGAGCCTTTATAGTGCTAACAATATTAGGCGGATTTGCTTATCGCGCCTCGGCAATTTATGAGGACTCTGTGGTTTGGGTGCATCGTGCATTGCAGGTGCCTCTTAGCTTGGAAAAAATCGATAACGCGGTTACCGATTTGGAATTGGAGTACCAATTTTTAGTTCTCAAACAGCGGCAAGTTTTACCAATAAAAAATCAAGAGAAGGCGCGCAATGTACAACAAATGGCGCAAGATTTAGTTGTTTTAGTCAATAACAATCCACAGCAACTTGCCAGTGCCAAAATACTTCAGACTTTAATTGAGCGACTTCAGAAGCAATATAAGGAAGTACTGTCAGTTGAGGCTAAAGCCTCGAAAACTAGGCAAGCACGTCCGATTGCCAGCGCAGATATCACACTGCTGGTTGAGGAGGCTCGAACTTTAATTCGTCAAATGAATGACCATGAAATTCAACTTCTGAAATTACGCAATGTAGAACAAAGTAAAAACCGCCAACACATGTTGATTGCCATATTTGTGGCGCTGCTGTTTGCGGTCACTACGTTTATTGTTTTGTTTCTTGGTATTCGTAAGGAATCTATTGCTCGAACCGCAGCAGAAGCAAAAGTGCAGGACGCTGCTACCCGAATGGCAACCATCTTAGATACGGCACACGACGGTATTATCACTGTCGACCAGTACGGAAAAATCGAGTCATTCAATCGTGCGGCCGAACTTCTCTTTGGATTTAGTAGTAAGGAGGTCTTAGGTCAAAACGTCAAAATATTGATGCCCGAACCGGATCGACAATTACACGATCAATACATACAAAGATTTATCGAGAGCGGCGAAGAACGTATTATTGGTATAGGACGTGAAGTACTCGCACAAAAAAAAGATGGCAGTAAATTTGAAATGTCGATCTCGATTAGTGAAATGAAACTAGGAGGTGAGCGTCATTTCACGGGAATTGTCGCCGACATTACCGAACGAAAAAATAACGAGCGAAATCTGATTTTGTCGAAAGAGAAGGCGGAATTTGCGAATCGTACAAAAGATTCGTTTCTGGCCACCATGAGCCATGAAATTAGGACTCCGTTGACGGGTATGTTGGGCATGCTGGAATTATTGTCCATGACATCGCTACAGAAGGAGCAAAGTGATACGCTCAATACCGCGTGGAATTCCGCCACGGCACTTCTGCGTATTGTGAACGACATCTTAGATTGGTCGAAAATTGAAGAAGGCAAACTACAACTTTCTCCACATCCCACTTCTTTACGACAATTACTTAATGAAGTAATTAACACCTATTCTAGAGTCGCCAGCGCCAAAGGATTAATTCTCAATTTGAACATTGGCGCTAATATTGGAGTGGCACATCTCGTCGATCCATTACGACTTTCGCAAATTCTGAATAATTTCGTTAGTAACGCGATTAAATTTACCAGTGTAGGACAGATCGACCTTCATGCGGAATTGATCTCTCGAACCGCAGCAGAAGAGAAAATACAATTTTCCGTATCCGACACTGGAATTGGGATCGCACCGGAAGCGCAGAAACATCTATTCCAACGCTACTCACAAGAAAGTGCCGACACTGCACGTATGTATGGCGGTACCGGATTAGGATTAGAAATTTGCAGCCGATTGGCGGAACTAATGCAAGGAAAAGTCGCACTCGAAAGTGTGTCTGGTCGTGGTTCAGTATTTAGCCTGCAGCTCGCAATGCCACTGGCTGATAAACCCAAAGATACAATGCCTAGAGGTTTCCATTCCATCGTAGAGAAACGCTTAATTACGCCGCTATTTGCAGTTCCTGACGATGCGCCTTTGGTACTTGCGATTGACGATCACCCAGTGAATCGTGATCTGCTCACTAAACAATTGGCGATGCTTGGCTTACGCGTGGAGACGGCCGAGGATGGTCAAGCGGGATTTTTGCTGTGGTACTCAGGGCGATTTTCAGTCATTATCACCGACTGTCATATGCCAGAAATGGACGGCTATACCTTAACCAGAGAAATTCGTCGTATAGAGAGCAAAGAAAGCCGTCCTTACATTCCAATTATCGCTTGGACGGCGAATGCCTTACCGGAAGAAACCTTGCGTTGCAAAGCTGCGGGGATGAATGAGTTGTTAGTAAAACCGACCGATATGACTGTCTTAAAGTCGACGTTGAAGAGGGTGCTACAAATGGATGTCGCATCGCAAATACCCAAGATCGATGATGTTATTCCAAGTAAGGCCAAAGATACTCCGCCATTAGACTTTGAAATCCTTAAATCCGTCATGCCGGAACGCGAAATGCAGTACCGTATGCTGCTTGAGTTTCGTACCCATATTCGGTATGACTATGTCAGTTTGAATAATTGGTCGAAACAAGGAGACTGGCAGAATATCCAAAGAACCGCACATAGAATGAAAGGCTCAAGTGCGATGGTCGGCGCAACACACTTGGTAAAAGCCTGTGGAGCGATAGAACAAATGAGCAAAGATAAAGACATTGAAAGGGCGCAAATCGCAATTACAATGTTAGAGGAACATATCCGGGAATTGGAAGACTTCTTTGTCGTCATCGGCGTAGCCGATAGTTTACCTGGTGAGGCGTCGCTAGGAAAAGAGCATATTCCAGACACTTAGTGCGTAAGGATGAGTCTTTTCAAAGCCATTTATTTCGGCAAAAGTCGATACCTGACTTCTGCCTAGCAATCATCCGCAATCGACGCTTGCCTTGCGCCATTTCTATGACCTAGATCACCCGCGCTAGCCCATTTGTGATAGACCTCCATTTAAGGTCAGGATCGCGGTGATGATCAATAGCACACCGATTGCTTTAGCGAGTAGCACATTGCTGTGCGGTTTTGCCGCTAGCCGGCGTTGTGATTGCAAGGCGATAAAGACCACGCAGCCGTAGACCAAGACCTGTGTTGCTGCGGTGATGATAGAAAGTATGGAAGTCTGCACCCAGACTGAACCATATTCGCGGTGGATGAATTGCGGAAAAATGGCTAAGATAAATACATAGGCTTTGGGATTGAGTAGACAGGTCGCCAGTGCTCCCATAAAACTCTTAGAAATATTGCTGCCACCTTGTCCCGCTACCGGCCCGGACAGACTACTCAGACGTAGCAATCCTATTCCCAACCAAGCGATATACGCTGAGCCAGCAATCAACATGACCGGATATATCCATGGCAAAAGTGCGAATACTGCGCTGAGGCCAGTCGCACCGATAAAAAAGTGTATTATGCCACCGACGACTATCCCTGCAATCGCTGCAAAACCAGAACGATGGCCGCCTTTCATACTACTTCCTATGACATAGGCCATGTCCATGCCTGGGAGTACAATGACCCCGAAGATGACTAAAAAATACAACCAAAGATGGTGAGTTTCGGTCACAATATTTCCTTTGAAGTGCTTGAGTTGACTCAGTGGAGTAAATTAACTCAATTGGGGGCGGACAAGCTGCGCTTGTAAGTCGATCATGATAGAGAAATCGCCTATCAAGAACCATGCGAATTCAAATGATTTTGGCCTTCAGTACCTTTAAGATTGAAGGTTTTTTGAGTGATTTCCTTTGAAATTTGAAGTGATTGAAAAAAATTAGGAAAACATAAATTTCTATCGTTTGATCAACCCAGTTCGTGGAGTGAGAGCGGATAGCTGGGCGTCGATTATTTGGCGCGTTGTCTATGCTATTTGATCGTTATTTACGACGGATTTTTGCACACTGATGATGGGGATGTGAAGATAAGTAGACCGAAGACTAAGGAGTGTGGGAGTGAGTAATTTTTCAGAAGATATAAAGAAATTCAACGGTATATATAAACTACCCGTGAGTGCGGTACCGACTTTAGATGTTGGTGTTCCTGCCGCTGAACGTATGGCGGCGTTCAAAGCCATTTTGATGGAAGAAGTCCATGAGATGGATGAGATTATCGCAGCCCAAAACGCGGGTGCTGAACCGCTACAAGTGCTCACTATGTTGGCTGACCTCTTGGGTGATATTCAAGTGTACTGTGCCTCAGAGATGGCAAAATTCGGCCTGCCATTGGATCAAGTATTAGCGGTCATTATGCAGTCGAATTTTTCTAAATTGGGCGCCGATGGTCTCCCCATTTATGACGAGCGCGGCAAGGTTCTGAAGGGACCCAATTATTGGAAACCTGAACCTAAGATACAGGCGTTGTTGACGGAATTAATTTAGGAGACTGCGGCACAAGCTATAGCGCGGCCGAATTTTGAGTCTCCAGTGCTCGCTGTGCTAGCACAGGTCCATTTCTCGATGCCAACTTCGACCACTCGCGACGGTTGTGCAAAGGTGCCGCAAGAGACTAGGAATTTTTTTCTGTGTCCTTAACTTTAAGGGCCTTGATTTTGATCTTCGTAGGACTTGAACAATTCAGAATGGGGGAATTATGTTTAGTCACATCACAGTCGGTAGTAACGATTTAGAAAAATCGGAAAAATTTTATAATGCCGTGCTACTGCCGCTAGGATTGATTCAGCGTGAGGTAGAACCTGATGGTAGTCCGCCGGCTTTGTGTTGGACGATTCCCAATCAAGTGATGCCTAGATTTTTTGTGTACTCGCCCTTTAATCGTGGGTTGGCCAATAGTGGTAATGGTAGTATGGTGGCCTTTATTGCGCCTTCGATTGCGGCAGTCAATGCTGCGTTTGCAGCGGCTTTAGCAGCGGGTGGAAGCAGTGAGGGCGATCCGGCGGAAAGAGCACATTACGCCAAAAATTATTATGGTGCCTATCTGCGCGATCCAGATGGCAACAAAGTGCATATAACTTATCGAGGTGATTTAGTATGAATATTCGGTGGTATCGGAGTAGCGATCAAGATAGTGTGGTGGGATTAATTCTGCCGATTCAGCAAGAGGAATTCGGCGTTAAAATTAGCCTAGAAGATCAGCCTGACTTGCTTGAGGTTGAGGAATTTTATCAGCAGGGGATAGGACAGTTTTGGGTGGCAATGGAAGCCGAAGAGGTGATCGGTTGTATCGCTTTGAAAGAAATAGGACAGGGGCAAGCGGCGCTGCGCAAGATGTTTGTAAAAGCCGCTTATCGCGGTAAAGAGCGTCAAGTCGCTCAGCGCTTATTGGAAAATTTGTTGGCATGGGCACGCGAGAAAGAAGTTACCGAGATTTTTCTTGGTACCACCGCACAGTATTTGGCAGCACATCGCTTTTATGAGAAGAATGGCTTTCAAGAAATCGCGAAGACAAGCCTACCCAATCAATTTCCATTGGTACTGGTGGATACCAAATTTTATCGCCTGAAGGTAGTCAGCTAGTGTTCGAGTATTGACGATGATATTTTTTGGGAGATTGAAATGAAAAAATGGACTATGGCTTTAGCCTTGGCTTGCCTTTCTGCGACAGCGGTTGCTGATAACAGCCTAAAGGTAGCAATGAATTTGGTGGGCGATAGCGGTGTGCTGGTCGCTATTGGTAGCGTCAACGTGACTGAGAGTCAGTATGGTCTCATATTTACCCCGACCTTAAGTGGTTTGCCTGCGGGTTTGCACGGTTTTCATGTCCATGAAAATCCTAGTTGTGAACCTAAAGAAAAAGACGGTAAAAAGACCCCGGCCTTGGCTGCCGGTGGTCACTATGATCCTTTGAAATCTGGCCATCATGGCAGCCCTTGGGGTGATGGACACTTGGGCGATTTGCCTGCCTTGTTTGTCGACGCCGACGGTAAGGCGAATCAAGCCGTGTTAGCCCCTCGGTTGAAGCTGTCTGATTTGACGGGGCGTGCTTTGATGATCCATGTTGGTGGCGATAATCATGCCGATCATCCGGCGATATTGGGCGGTGGTGGAGCACGCATGGCTTGCGGCGTAATGCCATAATTTATTCGGTGAGGTTTTAACTATGGCATTTAAGTTTGTTTGCAGTTTGTGTGTGATTTTCCTTGTCAATTCCCAGTGTCTAGCTGCCGAGTTTTCTGCCGCGTCAAAACGTGAAGTAGAAGCTTTGTTGCAGAGCCTAGCCGATTCAGGATGCCAGTTCAATCGCAATGGCAGTTGGTACTCTGGTAATGAAGCTAAAGCGCATTTAACGCGCAAGTTAGCTTATGTGATTGAGCATCAGCAAGCGACGAGTACCGAGGAATTTATACAGGTAGCTGCGACCAAAAGTAGTATGTCTGGACTAGCGTATTTGGTGCGTTGCCAAGACCAAGTGGTAACACCAAGCGCGTTTTGGTTAAGTGCGACGCTCAAGCGTCTGCGAGCGAAATAAAAAGTGTGAGGTGAGCCAAGTGAGTGGGATGCTCATACCAATCCGAATTAAATACTATAGTAATTTTTCATTGAAAACCCCTCAACGCCGAGGCGCCGAGACGCTGAGAAAACCGGAGAAAATCTCTGCGTTCCTCTATTTCT
>JAIELM010000370.1 GCA_019752975.1 Undibacterium sp.
TAATTTAAATCTCTTGAAACGCTTAAGTACACAAGCTGCACAGCTACATTTTAAGCAACGCAGAAAAGGCGATACACATAAAAAGTCCGACATTTACGGCCTTGCCTTAATATTTCTTGAACAACCATAAAAAAATGGGTTACGACAAATCGTAACCCATTAATTTCAATCTAATCTTGGTGGGCCTCCCGTGAGTCGAACACGGTACCAACGGATTATGAGTCCGCTGCTCTAACCAACATGAGCTAGAGGCCCTTTTACTACATTGCATATACTGGCACCCAATAAAAATGAGCGCCGGAAAATGAGCGCTCATTGTATTACATTTGTGACTTGCTGCACAAGGTTTAGTGCGACTTAAAGTGACTTATTTCAGGGTAGCCATTAACGCGAATCGCCCTATGGTTCCTAGATATTTTTAGTGGGAACCTAGCATCGCTCTTTACCACTACACGACAAACGCGACTACGCTCCCGCTCAACGGACTACCTGAATGACAAGCCCTTTAATTCCCTTCCAAAAAGCTCTTCAACTTATCTGAACGTGAAGGATGGCGCAACTTGCGTAGCGCTTTGGCTTCGATTTGACGAATGCGTTCACGGGTGACATCGAATTGTTTACCAACTTCTTCCAGGGTGTGGTCTGTGGACATTTCTACCCCGAAGCGCATGCGTAAGACCTTGGCTTCGCGTGGCGTTAAGGAATCCAATACGTCTTTAACTACCCCACGCATCGAGGCGTGCAAAGCTGCGTCAGCTGGTGCCAAAGTATGATTGTCTTCGATAAAATCCCCTAAGTGAGAATCGTCGTCGTCACCGATGGGCGTTTCCATGGAGATCGGCTCTTTAGCGATCTTCATAATCTTGCGGATCTTATCTTCGGGCATTTCCATCTTGATCGCCAGCGTTGCTGGATCCGGTTCCGCGCCTGTTTCTTGCAAAATTTGACGTGAGATACGATTCATTTTATTGATCGTCTCTATCATGTGAACAGGAATACGAATCGTGCGCGCTTGATCGGCAATCGAGCGCGTAATGGCTTGGCGTATCCACCATGTCGCGTAAGTGGAAAACTTATAACCACGACGATATTCGAATTTATCCACTGCCTTCATCAAACCGATATTACCTTCTTGGATTAAGTCCAAAAATTGCAGGCCGCGATTGGTATATTTTTTGGCGATAGAAATCACTAAACGCAAGTTCGCTTCGGTCATCTCACGCTTAGCTTTGCGCGCCTTCATTTCACCAGCCGACATCTTTTTATTGATGGCACGTAAATCAGGCAAAGGCAATACCACGCGCGCTTGCAGGTCAATCAGTTTTTGTTGCAGCTGTGTGACAGTTGGGATATTACGAGCTAGGATGGCGCTATACGAATGCCCCGCATTGACTTCGCCGTCTATCCATTTGATATTGGTTTCGTTACCTGGAAAAACTTTGATGAAATGCGAGCGCGGCATACCGCAGCGATTCACTACAACGTCTAAAATCTGCTTTTCTACATGACGCACTTGTTCTACCTGACCACGCAAAGTATCACAGAGTTTTTCAACCACTTTTGCGGTGAAACGGATGCTAAGCAATTCATTAGAAATGGCTTCTTGCGCTTTAACATAGGCTTTAGAGTTGTAACCTTCCTTCTCAAAAGCTTTACGCATTCTGTCGAAATTATCTGAGATGATGGCAAATTTGGCGAGCGAATCACGCTTCAATTGCTCTAACTGCTCGGCCGAAATTCCCGCTGCTACCGCAACCGAATCTTCCTCTTCTTCGTCTTCTTCCTCATCTTCCTCTTCGTCTTCCTCTTCCTCGAGTTCGGCAACTACTGGCGCTTTAACTTCGATGGTTTCCGCATTGGGATCGACTAGTCCATCGACAATATCATCGACCTTAATTTCTTCACTAGCAATGCGTTCGGCCGACACTAAGATTTCGGCGATCGTGGTTGGACAAGCGGAGATCGCTTGTATCATGTCCTTGAGGCCTTCTTCGATCTTTTTCGCGATGACAATTTCACCTTCGCGCGTCAGCAATTCCACCGTTCCCATTTCGCGCATATACATACGAACTGGATCAGTAGTGCGACCAAAATCAGAGTCAACAGTGGACAAGGCCGCTTCGGCAGCCGCTTCCACCTCGTCATCATCGCTGGTGACGGTGACCACATTATCTGACAGGAGTAATGCTTCGGCGTCTGGCGCTTGTTCGTAAACCGCGACACCCATATCATTAAAGGTGCTAATGATACCTTCTATAGCTTCTGGATCAACCACGTTCTCTGGTAGGTGATCATTGATTTCAGCGAAAGTTAAATAACCTCGATCTTTACCCATTTTAATAAGGGCTTTAAGACGTTGGCGCCTACGTTCTAATTCTTCTGCTGTAGCTTCTGGATCGGCTGAAAATGCGTCTTTGAGTAAAGCTTTTTCTTTGGCTTTACGGTCTTTGGCTTTGGCCTTGTCGATGGCCTTCATCTCCGCACGCTCTACCGCATTGAGCGCGGCAATTTCTTCGTTCTCTGGCTGATATTCTTTCGGCTTACGCCCCCGTCGACCCGCCACCTTGACGCCAGGTAAAACATAACTTGAAGTGTCAATGGACGCCAACAAAGCGGCGTCAGTTGTCTGACTTACCGTGGGTGCAGAACCTGATTTGATCTCTTGTATCTCAGGTGCTTTTTCAATTTTACTTGATGCTGGGTTAGCATCCGTTGCGGATTTTTTTGCAGACTTCTTCGACGATGCAGCACTCACTTTGTCGGCGATTTTTCCGACAGATTTTTCAGCATTTTTTTCCAACTTATCAGATTTATTAACAGTCACAGAAGCTTTCTTTGAGGCGGCTGGCGTGGTTACAATGGCGGTTTTTTGTGGAGCCAAGCTTGCTGCTGGATTTAATTCCACTTTAGGCGGTTTAGCGCCTTTCGCAAGGACTTTTTTCTCTGCTAGTTTTGCAACAACAGGTGGTATTTTTGGGGCGCTGACTTTACTAGTTTTTGAGCTTATTTTTTCAGCTATTTTTGTGTGCGTTGCGCTTTTTTTCACAATCGGCTTTGCTGTTGCCGCTTTCTTCGTATTCGTCTTACTGGTCTCAGTTTTGATTGGCGGTTTTGCGGTTATTTTAGCTGCGGGCTTAGCTGTAGGCTTAACCACCTTAGTCATTGGCTTAACACTCGCTTTGCCAGTCGATTTTGTTGTTGATTTTGTCGCAGAATTAGCGGCAGGCTTGGCCGTGAGTTTTGCGCCCACCTTTGCTGTTGTCGACACTTTTGCAGACTTAATTGCCGTTGCATTTTTGGTCGAACTCTTCGTCACTACAGATGTCAGATTTTTCGTGGGTTTCTTCATTGCACTAGCCATTGAATCAAACCGCCGAAACAAAGTAGCCATCCAAATCAAACCAAGAACTGTTCAACAAGAGGTTGATCAAATTCGTTTTTTGTTAGATAAAACTCAGCTTTGCACCGGTGCTTTGGGTTACTCGGAGGAGCACATGCTCAACTAAACAACACATTCCCTTATAAGCAAACTCAATTTTGAACTAAATTAAGCTTGATACAACAAAGAATGAAAACAACCTAAGACCTTGAATTGTAAGCCTTTAATTATAGCACCTGCCTTACTTTTACTCAATCTACTTGTCAGAATAGTCTCAGATAGTCTCACAAACTAGCTCGTTGGCTATCTCAGCATCTATGATAATTATGCCCCAAATTTAACGTCCTGCGGCTTCTTGCTCAGCCTGACGTCGCAATCCGTCTTGTAACTGCATAATTTCTCGATAACGGGCAATATCTTCAGGCAAACGTAAGCCTTGGCTGGCCAGACTTTCCATCTCGCTCTTTAACACTTGTGAACGAATCTGGCGCATTGCACCCGCCAATTCGATTGCCACGACATTAATATCAGACTCAGTTTGTTCAGCAATTTCCGCAATTAAGGGATCAAAATCCGATCCTGTCATGCGTAAAGCCTCCGCCAAAGCTGCAAAATTAGCTTGCTCACCCATCCCTTGCGCCAAACCAAGCAACTGAATGAGCATATGAGCACCATCTGGCGCCAACTTAGCTGCGTCATCAAGCATCGCCGGTGTCACTTGCATAGACAAGGAGGGATGCGTAACCAAAATACGCAAGACTTGCCGCTCCAACCCTACTGGCGCACTTCGCTTACTTCGTGGTGGCGCTAATTTGATCCTAGCTACCGGTTGCACTAATTCAAACAATGCCTCAATTTCAGACGCAGTAGATTGCGTCAAACTGGCCAGTCCGCGAACCAATTGCAAGCGCAATCCTGAAGGTGCCATTTGTTGCAACAGGGGTTTCGCATCAAACTGCGTTTTTGCTCGCCCTTCTGCGGTGTTCAAATCACTGTCACCAGAAACTTCTTTCAAAAAAAACTGTGATAAAGGCATGGCACTTTGCACTTCTTGTGCAAAGGCTTCCGCCCCATATGTTCGCACAAAACTATCGGGATCGTGTTCCTTTGGCAAAAATAAAAACTTAATATTTTTATTGTCGTTTACTTGCGACAAACACGCATCCAAAGCACGTCGTGCTGCACGGCGCCCCGCGTTATCGCCATCAAAACTAAAAATAACATGATCAGTCTGACGCAGTAGTTTTTGCACATGGGTGGAAGTGCAAGCCGTCCCCAAGGTCGCGACCGCTTGTGGAAAACCGAGTTGCGCTAACGCAACCACATCCATATAACCTTCAGTAACTAAAACATAACCAGCGTCACGTATCGCCTGTCGTGCCTCAAACAAACCATACAGTTCTAGACCTTTTTGATATAAGGGCGTTTCTGGTGAATTCAAATATTTTGGCTCACCTTGATCCAAAATACGTCCACCAAAACCAATCACTTGACCTTTTGTGTTGCGAATGGGAAACATAATTCTTTCCCGAAAACGATCATAGCGTTGACGATGCGCACCATCCTCATCCGATCTATCGATCACCATACCCGCCTCGACTAGGGCGCTCGCACTATAGTCGGCAAACACGGTACGCAAGCTATCCCAAGCATCCGGCGCATAGCCCAATCCAAAACGTGCCGCTATCTCACCACTAAGTCCACGCTTCTTTAAATAGGCAATCGCTGCTTCCGCGCCACGCAATTGCTGTTTATAGTAGTCGCTCGCCTTAGTCATCACCTCGCTTAAGGCTAGGCTTTTTGCGGTCACTTCAGCCCTTTGCGCTGGCAACATTTTGTCGTCATCAGGCACAACCATGCCATTATTAAGCGCTAAATCCTTCACCGCCTCAACAAAATTGAGACCAGAATATTCCATCAAAAAGCCGATAGAAGTCCCATGCGCACCACAACCAAAGCAGTGATAAAACTGCTTGGTCGGACTGACCGTAAAGCTAGGCGATTTCTCATTATGGAAGGGACAAAGCCCTGAAAAATTCGCACCGCCTTTTTTCAGCTGCACGTACTTACCCACCACATCAACGATGTCAACGCGGGCCAGTAGGTCTTGTATGAAGCTTTGTGGGATCACTGAAATCTAAGCAAAATGAGTCTATACGAATCTATATCAATCTATGTACTAACGTGCAGCCAAGGCTGCTTTCACCAAACCAGAGACCACGGTCATATCAGCGCGACCTGCCAATTTTGGTTTTAATACCGCCATCAATTTACCCATATCTTGCGGCCCAGCAGCCCCAACCTCGATTACCGCATCATTCACCGCTGCTTGCATTTCTGCTTCACTTAAACCAGCGGGCATATATGCAGACAAAATGGCCAATTCAGCCTTTTCTATATCCGCAAGATCTTGCCGACCACCAGCTTCGAATTGGCTAATCGAGTCTTTACGTTGCTTGATCATTTTTTCTATGATCGCCAATACCATCACATCAGTTAGCTCCACCCGTTCATCGACTTCTTTTTGCTTCATTGCGGCAGTGATGAGACGAATAGTTCCTAACTTAACGGCGTCTTTGGCACGCATCGCTGCCTTCATGTCTTCAGTGATTTGATCTTTTAAGCTCATCATGACCTCTAAAAAAAATAAATAGGGCTCGCAAAAAATGCCCCAGTAAAATGCGAAAGCCCGCTGCGGTACACCGGAGCGGGCATGCAAAGCTAAGCTTGCTTAATTCTAGCTAACATCAAGCAATTTAGAAAATTTGCCCAATGTTAAAAATAATCAATACATTTTCTTAGGTAATTGCTGACTACGAATACGTTTGTAGTGACGTTTAACAGCTGCGGCTAAACGACGCTTGCGTTCTGCAGTTGGTTTTTCGTAAAACTCGCGAGCGCGCAATTCGGTCAAGAGACCGGTCTTTTCGATGGTGCGCTTGAAGCGACGCATGGCGACTTCGAACGGCTCGTTTTCTTTAAGGCGAATTGTGGTCATGTAAGTTCGAACCAATTAAAAATTATAGGAAGATCGAGATAATAGCAGCAAATTAGAAAATAGGGAAGCATGATGATGAAAACTTATACGAACCCTGCGTCGCTGCTTGTTGGAATTTTACGACAACCAAGCTAGCAAAACAAATCACCACTCACTTAAGCCGAGTTTAGCAAGTCCACATAAAGCGACTTCACCCCCTTCAAACATCGTTTATAAAGCCTGTCCTGCAGCCACTCCTGAAGCCCAAGCCCATTGGAAGTTGTAGCCACCAAGCCAGCCTGTAACATCCACGGCTTCGCCAATAAAATAAAGTCCCTGCACTTTCTTAGACATCATAGTTTGTTGCGAAAGTTCGCGCGTGTCCACGCCGCCACGGGTAACCTCAGCCTTACGATAACCCTCCGAGCCATTGGGAATAAGCTCCCAGCGATTCAGTTTTTCACCTAGAAGACGCAGGCGTTTATCTTGCATGTCGGCGATTTTAAGATTGCCGTCAAAACCATGTGCAATCAATAAACCCTCCACCAAACGTGCCGGTAAAAAGGTGGACAAATAGTTGCCGAGGTTTTTTTTACTACTCGTCTTAGCGTCTATCAATTCTTGGGCGACATCGATTTCAGGCAGTAAATTAATCCTTAGACTCTGCCCCGCTTGCCAGAAACTGGAGATTTGCAACACTGCTGGCCCAGACAAGCCACGATGGGTGAAGAGCAGGTCCTCACGAAACACCATCCTGTCTTTTTTCAAACCCGTCTCTATATCCACCTCCAGAGAAATTCCCGACAAAGGCGCAAATGGCTCCCAACTATTTGCATCGAAAGTTAAGGGCACCAGAGCGGGACGTGGCGCAAGGATTTTCAAACCAAACTGCTCAGCAATTTTATAAGAAAAATCGCTCGCGCCTATCTTAGGAATGGACAGGCCGCCAGTCGCAATCACCACACTATCAGCCGTCCACACTCTCATGGAAGTCTGTATGACAAATCCGTGTTCTGATTGACTCAGTTCATGCACTTGGCACGGCATGCGCCACTGCACTTTTCCTAGCTCACATTCACTTTTGAGCATGCGAATGATGTCTTCTGCACTGTCATCACAAAACAGTTGTCCCTTGTGTTTTTCGTGAAAAGCGATCTTATATTTTTTCACTAAACTCAAAAAATCCTGCGGCGTATAACGCGATAAAGCACTTTTACAAAAGTGTGGATTCTCAGATAAAAAATTATTCGGGGTAGCCGTCAGGTTCGTAAAGTTACAACGGCCACCGCCAGAGATGCGGATTTTTTCCGCCAACTTGCTGGCGTGATCGATAATTAACACCCGTTTGCCGCGCTGTCCAGCCACTGCCGCACACATCATACCGGCGGCACCGGCCCCGATGACGAGCACATCAACATGCTGATTTTTTTGATCCTCGCTGATTGATCTCATTTATTTTTTCTTAGGCCTTTTTGATTTTTTGCGCCACTGCCATACACAGTCGCACCTGCTCCGCTACATTGTTTGGCACGGCTAGTTTGCCGCCCAAGACATCTTGTATCCACCGCGCCGTGGTAATCGCATCCTTACTCTCTGGAATAGATTCTGGCTCACCGACTAATTGTGTTTGTGCTTGCAAAACAATCTCACATTGCTGATCGAGATAACAGCTAATTTGCCGCGCTCTACCAGTACTAGCCACCGCTTCCCCCTCAGTTGCGCGCATTAACAATACTGCGCCGCTTGATTCATCTAGGGTCGTAAAATAGTCATGCAACATGCTTTGATATTCAGGGTGAGTAAAGGAGGTAAGACGCAAAGCGGGCTGTTCAAAGGGCTGCAATAACTTGACTAAAGTATGGGTAGAATTGCGCACCCCAAGAATACGTCGCATGGCTAAAATACCTGCCATCTGAGGTGACAAGACCTCGATAGGCATGAACACCGGCAGTCTTTGCTCCATCAATTGCGATGCTTGTTTCAAACTATTCGCAAAATCTATTTGGAGTGCTTGAAAAATCTCAGCGCTAGTCACTCGCCCGGCATCGTGCATAACCCCGTGCACCAGAACCGGCACACCCTCTCGCGCCAAAAGCAAGGCAAGTAAAGGAACCAGATTGGCGTTCTTACGCGCCCCGTTGTAACTCGGTATCAACACAGGAGCAAAAAGACTGGCCGACGGCGCTTGCAGCGGCAATACCGCTTGTTTACAGGCATCCAGAAAACCAGCTATTTCATTCACCGATTCACCCTTAATTCGCATGGCTAGTAAAATGCCGCCCATTTCCAAATCAGAGACTTGTCGCTCAAGCATAGCGGTATACAGACGTGCCGCATCTTCACGTGACAGACTACGTGCACCGGCTTTGCCGCGCCCAATTTCCTTGATAAATGGGGCCGCTGAAAATTTTATATTATGTATCTGACCCATATTGATCGCTTGCTGTTTTTTGTTACCACAGTTTACACTGTGCAACACCGACTTACATGAGAATTATTTACATTGGCCAATAAGTTTGGTTATACTAGGCCAATCCCATGCGTAACCTTACACACGACGTCCACTATGACCCCAGATGCTAGCGCTAGCTCGGATTATGACCATCTTCACCTGTTATTGGTGGACGATGACGGTCTATTACTCGATATAATGCAGGATGCTTTACATGGCCTCGGGGTAGGTTCAATACAACTGGCCAATACTGGTTTAGAAGGTTTGCATGTATACAAGCATTCTAATCCCCCCATCAACGCAATCATTTGCGACTTATGCATGCCTGAACTCGGAGGCATGGAATTCTTGGGGCACCTAGCACGTGCAGGTTGCAAAGCTGAAGTCGTTATTATGTCGGGGCACAATCGCACCCCGCCCCCATACAGTAACTGGACGCTAGGTAATTACAACGGTCCCGTTCTCAATCTGGCTGAAAAAATGGCACGTATTCAAGGGATCACTGTCAGAGCGAGCTTTGAAAAGCTTTTTTCTGTGTCCATTAGGCCCGTAGGGCCTACCTTTGTAGAAGCACATCAAGCTGTCTAGGGCCCCCTTGAAAACGCGAAGCGTATTAAAAACATGCCATTTTATCTCAGATACGTATGAATAAATTAATTTTTTGCAAATTTTAAAAGTTCAAAATCTAACTCTATTAATATTGAACGAAGAAAAAACATCTCAAAAATAGAATAATAAAAAGATGAGTGACCTAAATCACTAGTAAATTATTA
>JAIELM010000216.1 GCA_019752975.1 Undibacterium sp.
GTGGTGGATAGCTATTCGCCTAAGCAGGTATTGATGGTGACTAAATTTACCAATGCATTTTTAGTAGGCACAATAGGTGTTTTAGTATTGCTAGGAGGTACGCAACTCTGGTTAATTGAACTGATCGCTTTTTTATTGGGTATCTCCACTGCCTTTAGCATCCCGTCAGGCATGGCAATGATGCCGCGTGTGGTGAGCGCTTCTGCTTTGCCCGCTGCGAATAGTATGCTGTTAGGCTTGCGCCAGATGACGATGTTTATTGGTCCTGTGTTGGCGGGGCTAATGATTGCACTTTTTGGAGATTTGGAACACGGTAAGATGGAGGATGCCGCTGGTCTGGGCACGGCATTTTTGTTTGATAGTTTCAGCTATTTAATCACCGCTTGGACTTTGAGTAAAGTAGTGATGCGTCCGTTGGCACCGCAAGCCTTATCAACTGAAAATCAGCCTACAAAGGGGATCGCCCATTCGGTCTTTAGTGGTCTGGCCTATTGCTGGAACGAACCGCAACTACGTGTTTGTTTTAGCTATTGGGCAGTGATTGCCTTCTTTATTATGGGGCCAGTGCAAATTGCCTTGCCGTTGTTAGCTAATCAGGTGGGAAATAGTGCGAGTGCCTTAGGTATATTGGCAGGTGCTCACGGGGTGGGGACCTTCATCGGGATGCTCATTTTTGGTGCAAAGCCAGGGCTCAGGTTAGGTAATCTGGGTAGTACGATTTTGCTAGTTGATTTAATTGTCGGTGTTTTGTTTATACCTATGGCTTACGTTGACCACACTTGGCAAGCCGCTGCCTTGCTATTGTCGATAGGAGCGCTAGGTGGATTTTTGCACGTGACAATTTATACTTGGCTACAGCGGCAAGTTCCTCCCGCCATGATAGGTCGCGCTATGAGTATGTTTATGTTTATTTTTATGGGCATAGGGCCTATCTCTGCCGCTTTCACTGGCTATTTGATGCGTAGTATTTCCTTGCAAAACTTGTTTTGGTTTTGTGGCGCAGCGTTGGTTGTTATCGTGTTGTTTGCCTGGTTGTTGACACCTATGAAGCGTGTGCAAGATAAGCTAGTGGCCTAAGTTTTGCACCTAACAGTTCAAGGTAATGTGTTTGTGCTTTGAGTGAAAATCCAGCCGAATAAGGATTCATAAATCCATGTCGCGTCCCTTTAGCGATTTCGGCTTGGTGTCCAGATCGTCGTAAGCTCGCTACCAGTTCTGCGGGAGGGTAAGCGGCCTCTTGTTCGGCAAAAATAAATTGCGTCGGACAGTGCGCTTGCAAGTCGGGATAATCACGAATGCGCGAACCATAGAATAAGGTTGCGGAAGCTAGCGAAGGAGCGGGGGTTTCACACTGTAACCACCAAGCGCTAGCACCGACACTAAAGGCGATGACATGAGAAATCTGGCACTGCTCGCGCAGGCTGTTAGTGATTTTTTTGGCATAGCTGGCCACGCCGCCACATGCTAAAAAATGTTGATAAGCTGTTTGCTCATTCTTATGAAAAAGTGTGGTATCGAAGGGCGAGACGATATGACATTGAAGATCGAGATAACGAGCGATACTGGAAACGGCGGCGGTGTCGGCAAACACATCCGTGGCAATTAAGACGCTAGCTTGAGACATGAAAAAAAAGGACGACAGCGAAGCGACCAATAAAAATAAGAGAGGGCGCAGCGTAAAGCACTCGGGTGCAAGATGCAAGGTTTTTCAAGTTTCTTTCACTAGGATTTTTGTTGGCTAAAGTGCGCAAGATTTGTCAAACCTGTGCGTGCTATAGTCGCGCCTTCATTAACCTTATAAGGCCTAGTTATGTGTACGCAAACAACGCAGTTAGAAAGTTTTATCGTCAGTGGATTACTTACTCGCACCACCAATCAAGCTGAACTACTTCCAGAAAGCGCTAAAATCGGTGCGTTATGGAGTGATTTTTTTGCGCAAAATTTGATGCAAATGATGCCGCATCAAAGCGCAACACCGAAGATGTTAGGCGTGTACGCCAACTATGAATCTGATCTTACCGGGGCTTTTGATGTTATCGCTGGAATGGCAGTGACGCAAGCGGTGGAGGGCTATGCAAGTGTGCAAATACAAGCGGGAACCTATCAAGTCTTTGAGTTTGAAGGTGATATGCCCGGCGCGGTCGTCGCGGCATGGACGGACGTGTGGGCGTATTTTGCCAGCAATCCACAAATTACCCGTCGTTACGGTAGCGATTTCGAGGAGTACCGTGATGCCCGAAGTGGGGCGATTTATATTGGGATATTGGCGTAAAACAGCCATTAAAACATCCATTAAAACATCCATTCACGCTCTTTGTAACTGATAAGTGCCGGCCAGTCGCTGAGGTGTTTTGTTGGGGATGTCGCTGGTTCTACTGCCAAAGGTCGACTCAAGGCAGGCAAAGCGCGCATCCCACGAGTGCTGCTGTCTAAAGCTTTGTATTTCACTCATGCTGGTGTAGTGCGCTAGGCTGGTATCGAGCAAACTCGGTAAATGACTGTGTTCATCAAATAAAAAAACTCCATCAGATTTTCCCCGCAGCGCCATTTCTCCAAAATTGGTGGAGAGGACTGGTAGGCCAAGTGCGCGGTATTCATA
Source organism: Undibacterium sp. (assembly GCA_019752975.1). Taxonomy (GTDB): domain Bacteria; phylum Pseudomonadota; class Gammaproteobacteria; order Burkholderiales; family Burkholderiaceae_D; genus Undibacterium. The sequence goes on from JAIELM010000216.1 coordinate 2,600, forward strand.
ATATTTAATTGGATCGACCGAGGCCGTGAGTAAATTGGATTTAAATGGAATCAGTCCTACATCAAATTGCCGCATCGCTAGCATGGCATCTTCGTGTTGGCAGGCGGGCAGGAGTTGTATGTTGGCGGGTAGCGATCTTGGTGGCGGAGTAAATACCGGACCTATCAAGCGTAGGCAAAACTGGGGCCGACTTAGCGCAATTTTGATCACCGCTTCCCAATCAAACCAGTGACCAATGGTACCGACATAACCTAGCACGGGGATGGTTTGTTTAAACGATTGTAGTTGCGGTGCAGGTAGCCTATCACTGGCGCAAGCATTGAGCACCACTGAGAGCTTGGAAGTATACTGATCAAAGCGCCGACTTGAGCTAGAAGATAAACTAATGTGCTGCACCTTGGCGGCAATTTGGCGCTCAGCATTTTGCATGGATAGTCGTGAAATTCCCTGATAAAACGCAGGAAAATCATCCATCGCATCATACATAGATGGTAACTGGGGATGCTGTTGTAATACCTGAAGTGCTAATTTACTTGGTTTGCCGATGACGATGTGGGTTTGACCGCGTATTGATCTGACCGCAACGAATCGATCCACCTGTTCTAGGGTCGCACGCCAAAGTCCATGATTGAGCAGGCCGGAGCCTGGTATAGGTTCTAACGGTAACGCGCGTGGCGTAGCGAGCTCTAACCAATTTGGTAATGCTACTTCTTGGGCTGGCGTGCTGGCTTCTTTTTGCAAGGCAAAACGGCGCATATCGGCGATATTTGGTAAGCGCGTAGGATAGGGATCTATCCATAGCACCGATGCATTGAAGCTGGTATGAAACCAGCGAACAAATTGGTGCGGCCTTTGGGCGAAGCTGGCCCACGGAACTGGAGAAAAGTAGACTAGACGCATGGGCTCAACTCCGGAATAGACAACTTCTGATCGGTTTCTGCGGTAGCGTTGAGGTGACTCGTCACAGAAAAATACTCGGCTAGGACGTCTACAATGCGCTGCGCAGCCAAACCATCACCGTAAGGCGAAATGCCTCTCGCCATAGCGGCATAGGCTGCTGGATCATCGAGTAGCGTTTGTGCTTCTTGGACGATGCGTTGGTAGCTAGCACCGACCAGTTTTACTACGCCTTGCTCCACCGCTTCTGGCCTTTCAGTTTCTTCACGCAGCACCAAGACAGGCTTACCTAGCGCTGGTGCTTCTTCTTGCACGCCACCAGAATCACTGATGATGAAATAGGCACGTTGCATGGCTGCGACGAAGGGCGCGTAATCTAGAGGTTCACACAAGTGCATATTGCTGAGTGAACCTAAGATCGCGTGTGCCGTGTGTTTGACATTGGGATTGGGATGGACTGGATACAAAAATTGGTCATGAGGATTGGTCTCTGCTAAGGTTTTTAAAGCACGGCAAATTGCCTCAAACGGGGCACCAAAATTTTCTCGTCTATGCGAGGTGATGAGCACTAAGCGCTTATGTGGGGCTAAATCTATTCCCAGATCCAATTCGCGCTTGGCCGTCATGAGTAGTGCATCGATGACGGTATTGCCAGTGACGATGATATTGCTATCCGCTATCCCTTCGTTCAACAGATTCTGGCGCGAACCTTCGGTAGGGGCAAAATGCCATTGTGCGAGACGTCCAGTGAGTACCCGATTAGCTTCTTCGGGAAAAGGGTTTTGCATGTCCCAGGTGCGCAATCCGGCTTCCACATGACCGATAGGAATGCGGTGATAGAAGCAAGCCAGTGATACCGTGAGTACGGTAGTGGTATCACCTTGTACTAAGACGACATCCGGTTTTTCCGCGAGTAAGACTTCATCTAAGTCGAGTAACATACGTCCCGTGAGTGTGGTGAGTGACTGATTGGGGCGCATGATATTGAGATCGATATCGGCCTCAATGTCAAAAAAATGGAGCACTTGATCTAGCATTTGCCTATGCTGCGCAGTGGCTAACACACGCACCTTGGCCCACGACTGATTTTGCAGCGCCAAAATAACGGGTGCCATTTTGATGGCTTCGGGGCGGGTACCGACTACGCAAAGGATTTTTTTGTGGTACATGATATTCTCGAGTTTATTTTTGAGTACTACGTAAATATTCAGTTCCCTATGTAAGCCGTCTTTCCCGCAGGTTTTTAGCGGGAATCCAGCGACTTTTGTTCAGCAACGGACGCCACTGGATTCCCGATTAAACCCTAGTGAATGACATAAAATAGGGTGGAATACCTTGAAATTTCAACTTCGTCATAGAGGGCTGAATAATTACAGCATTATTTAATTAAAGATTTTTTCCATGGCCTTAGCGCGACAATTCCAATCGTTTTGATCGGCGAGTTGCGCTAATCTGTGGGTAAATTTTGATTGATCTTTTACCGCAAACGCCGCATCAATTGCCGCACTAAGAGCGGTGCTAGAGTCACCTGAAAACACTTCCTCAAAAGCCACGCATTCGGCCATGTCGCTAGTGACTACTACCGGTTTTTCTAAAGCAAAATATTCAAATAGCTTTAAAGGCGAGGTGGTACGGGCGATTTCACCCGGGGCAAATGGGATAAAGCACACATCAAATTGACGTGCATAGGCGGGTAAAATTTGATAATTCACTGACCCCAGATAAAGCACATTGTCGGCCTGAGGTAATTTATCTGCGCCACCATAATAGTCAGGGCCAATGAAAATAAAACCGAGATCGGGGCGGCTCGCTACCAGTTCTGCAATTGCCTCGTACCATAACCAAGGGGCGAGTGCGCCGAAGTAACCGACGGTTTTTGGGTAGCATTGACGGAAGATTTGTAAGCGCTCAGGTAAGGGCGTGCTGTCATGAATGTCGTTGCGATAGTGTTTGGTATCGACACCATTTTGCACCAAGATGACTTTGTCTTTTCCTACCGCGGCGATGGCTTCCTCAGCTAATTTATTTGCCGATGCCACTACGAAGTCGGCGTGGTTAAATGCATAGTCCTTGAGTGCAACTAGGCGACGAACGTTTTCTGGATCACCGCTAATTTGTGGATCGATATGATCAATGTATTCGTATACCAAGCTGCCGTGTTTGCTATTGTTCATAAGCGATTCAGGCAAATTGGCTCCAGTCGAATACAATGAACGCGCCGCGCCTTCGATTTGATCTACTTCGTGACGATTGCTAACCCATACATTGGGCGCAACCTGGCGAAAGCCATTGACGTCGTCGCCAGACCAATTAACTGTTTTATAGATCACCAAATATCCGAGACGACCGAAAGCCACCGCAATATGTTGTGGTCTTTGGTAGAGCGGAACGTTCCAGTCAATCACCACTTCTTGCACGAAAATGCCCTTGTATTGATCGCGCTTGGCTAGTACTTGTTGCTGAAAGTCGACCCAGCTTAAATCGCCATTGGCACTGTCGTAGTTGGTCGGGCTTTTTACCGGTGCTGGAAGTGAGCGCGCCCAACGTACAAAACGATGTCTAGGCGTATGCAGGGCTTGTCTGGTGGTCGGCGGTAAACGCCAGAACACAAATTTTGCTAAATCGTAGCTGGCACGCTTAGGGCTGCTAATGAATTGCTGGGCGAACCGCATTGGGCGCGTCAATAGCCACGAAGCGCTCTTTTTCAACTGGGTGATTTCTGCCATTTTCCCGTGTAAGGCGAGATTGAGTTGAGCGATTTTTTGCGCATTTTCTTCATGCTGCGCACGGGCTTGTTGCAGGTTTTTTTCGTGCTGTAAGTCGTGTTGCGTCAACGCTTGTTGGTACTCTTTAATGCTACGCTCGTAGTCGATCTGTTGCTGTTGATAGTTGGCCGCTTGGGCAATGCGTAGCGCGATTTCCTGATCTCGCTCGAATAGCATTTCGTGTAGGTTTTCGACCTGCAAATCACGAGCGATAAGCATTTGATGGTGCTCGGAGAAGCTTTGCTCCATCAAGACGATGTGTTGTTCGCATTCGTCGATTGCTCTACTATAATCTTGTGTTTGGCTGGCAAATGTCGCTTCACGCATTTGTTGATTTCGCGTACCTTCAATCAGCCTTGCGTCGAGCTCGACATATTTGTTTTGGAGTTGAGACAATTCGTTCTGCGCTTGGCGTAGATGTTGACTGTCCTCATGTTCGATGTGGCAACCGTCTAAATTGAGTTTGAGATCTTGAATCCAAGACGGATGGGCGTACACAAGGATGATTTGCTCCCCTTGCCACAAACTAGCTTCTATGCTTTTGCAGTCGACTACTTTAGACCAAATTAAGGACATACCGTTGTCTAATTGAGCGGGAATATTCTCAGGAATAAAGGAGTAAAAATGTTCTTCTCCTCGCTCTAATTCTCTATAGGGTAATGCCAGCACCACGGCCTTGTTCGCTCTCGCAGAAATCGCCGCGAGCACGGTATGGGGTTGATGAAAGTGTTCCAAAGTATTGGAGGAAAACACCACGTCAAATTGACGGTGTTCATGTTGTGTGGGTTGTAGCCAGTTTTCTTCGAGGAAGCTTAGCTTGGGATAATTTTGCTTGGCATGGGAAATCGCCACGTCAGAAAAATCGATGCCAGTAATTTGTTGTGGATCGATATAAGCAGACCATACATCACAACCATCTCCTTGCGCACATCCCCAATCGGCCAAACTGAGTGCCTGTCTACGCAGTTCGGTACAAAACCAAGCGGGAAGATTGGCGATCGCAATGCGGGAAAAAAATCGCGATTGCTGTGGCCCTTGGCAAGCGCTCCAATCAGTGGCGAAGCGTTGGTTCCAATAGTGGTTTGAGTTAATCATGAGAGTCATCTAATGAGGGTTCTAGTTGGGCGTTCGTTTGAATTTCTTGCGTGATGCTTGGTTGAAACAGTCCGAAGAAACGCTCACTTGAAAGTGAAGAAAAATAATGCGCACCTTCGATATATTCGTAATAATGAATGTCACGATGCAGGCGATTTTCTATTGCAGCTACTAGTACATATTTTCCAGTGACGAGCGGATTGATAAGCTTAAATGTGACATAAAAATTTTCTTGTTCAGGCAGTCGAGCGGGTTCAAAATCGTGGGTGGTGGAGACGATCAGGTCGCTTCCTTTTAGGTCTTTGATAGACACCGCCACGCTCAGGTGTTTTCTAGAAATACTGCTAGGTACCCGCACTTGTACGCGGATTTCAATGGGCTTGCCCCAAGCATGAACGTCGCGCCGAACACCATATTGATCCCTTACCAGCGCCGATAAAATGAGACCTTTATGCGAACCCCAATGGGTCACGGGACGACTATCTAAGGCTTCCTCAAGATGACGGCTTAGCTTGTGGGTTTGTACTGAGCTTGGTGTTATTACCTCCGGCAAACTTGAGCTTGAGCTTGCGGTGACGATTTGCATGCTGCCAGCGGCCTCAGTAATCTCTTCGTGTAATTTTTCATCTGGTGCGATATCGTCCTGAAACATCATTTCCATATACCGACCGGTGACAGGAAAAACTTCTCCTTGTTCAACCAAGCGACCTCGATCCAACCAAATAACACGATCACATAAAGTGCGTACTGAAGCTACATCGTGACTCACAAATAGGATGCTTGCGCCGGTCGCTTGTATCTCCTTAATACGTCGCATACATTTGGCCACGAAGCGCGCATCGCCTACCGCTAAGGCCTCATCGACGATAAGAATTTCAGGGTCAACATGGATCGCGATGGAAAATGCTAAGCGCGCATACATGCCGCTGGAATAGGTTTTGACCGGTTGATCGAGGAACTGCCCCAATTCAGAAAATGCTAAAACCTGTTCCATGCGCTGCAACATATCTTCGTGGGGAAATCCCAGAATAGCCGCGTTGAGCAAGACGTTTTCTCGTCCAGTAAATTCGGTATTAAAACCGGCGCCCAGTTCAAGTAATGCAGCTACTCGTCCTTGGGTTTGTATCACGCCTGAACTGGGTGTTAAAGTGCCACATATCATTTGCAAGAGGGAAGATTTTCCGCTACCGTTGCGCCCAATGATACCCACCGTTTCTCCTGCTTGAATGGAAAACGACACATCCCGTAAGGCCCAAAACTCGCGATAATATGGTTTGGCGCGGCGTAGCAGCATTTGCTTTAGGCGATCCTGTGGCTGATCGTAGAGCTGGTAGCACTTAGAGAGATTTTCTACTTGAATGGCGGGTGGCCTAGCTAATTTAGAGGACATCAGCGAACCCCTTGCGTGTCTTTTGAAACCAAGCAAAACCTAAGCTCGCGATGAGTAGGCTCAAGGCAAAATAGCTTAGCCACGGTATCCAATGACTCGCCTTACCCCAAATCATCGCATCACGGCTTTGTTCTATTACCTGGGTTAAAGGACTTATTTGTACAAGGTAGCGGTATTCTTCTGGGAGTGCGACGATAGGGTAAAAAATGGGTGACAAAAACGTCAGTACCGAAGTCACTACGCCTATGATTTGATTGATGTCGCGGAGATAGACGCCAAGTGAGGCGAGGAACCAAGACAGACCTAAACTGAAACAAATTAAGGGGAGTAAAATCACCGGCATAAATAAAATAGTGAGCGGTGGTAGACCAAAGAAAATCAGATAAAAAATCAACCAAACACTCAAGCTAATTGCCATGTGAAATAGTGCCGTACCAAGTGCTACTACGGGTAATATTTCTAAAGGGAAGATGACTTTTTTGACGTAGTTGACGTTGGCTAGTATCAGGCCAGGGGCGCGATTGATACACTCGGCAAACAGTCCAAACACCATCAGACCAGCAAATAACACCAAGGCGAATTCGGTTTTAGAATCCGAGCCACCGACCCAACGCGCTTTAAACACCACACTAAACACGAAGGTGTAAACCGCTAACATCAAGATGGGATTAAAGAGCGACCATAACAAACCCATGATCGATCCCTGGTAGCGACTGAGAATTTCGCGATGGATGAGACTTCGAATTAAACGACGATGCTGTAGCATGCTAACAATCATGCTGATGGGAGACAGTGAGGGCGCTGCGTGTGGATTCATACA
>JAIELM010000412.1 GCA_019752975.1 Undibacterium sp.
GCAACCTTCACGTTGATAGGAGGAACAACAAAGCTGGGGAGCCGAAAAAGTGTGCAATCGTAGTCGTAGCGCTCTCATCCATATGGTGAAAGTAAAAATAAACAGTAATTTTAATTAAATCAAAGCCTTATCGAAGCTGATAAGCGGTCAACAGAGGAGTCTAGGTTTAACGCAGCGCAAGAAAAGCAAAAATCAATTATCATCGACGCTTGAAACGATAGTCCTCACTACAAAAGGAAATTCCAGTGTCTCCATTCATCCGGCTTAAGCGCACGCTCATTGTTAGCAGTTTCCTCGTCTTCTATACCGGTGCGACGCTGGCGCAAAATACGCCAGCACCAATTACCTACGATATCTCCTACGACATCCTCAGCCCTGTACGTGCCAAGCACGGCATCGTTTCGAGTGAACAAGGATTGGCAACACAAGTCGGTTTGGATGTATTAAAACGTGGAGGTAACGCCGTCGACGCCGCTGTAGCAGTCGGTTTTGCGCTAGCAGTGGTATTACCCAACGCTGGCAATATCGGAGGCGGTGGTTTTATGTTGATCCATGATGCCAAGACCGGCAAGGAAATTTCACTCGACTTCAGAGAGTTGGCGCCTGCCCTAGCGCGTCGGGATATGTTTTTAGATGCCAATGGCAAAGTCATTGCGGGTAGCTCCACCTCCAGCCACCTAGCCGTTGGTGTGCCAGGTACTATCGCGGGCTTCGAACTGGCTTTAAAAAAATACGGCACTATGAAAATGAAAGACCTCATCGAACCAGCGATTAAGCTAGCCGAAAACGGTTTTCAAGTCACCCCACACTTAGCCGAAATGCTGGCCGCTAGCCGCAATCAATTGGGCAAATGGGAGTCGAGTCGCGCCATCTTTTTTAAAGGTGACAGACCATTAAAAGCTGGCGAAATGCTGATCCAAAAAGATCTTGCTCACTCATTACGCCTAATCGCAGCACAAGGCCCTGCGGCATTTTATGAAGGTGAAATTGCCAAAAAAATCGTCGCAGAAATGAAACGAAATAATGGCCTCATCACGATGGAGGACATGAGAAACTATCAAGCGCTAGAACGTCAACCAGTCACAGGCAACTACCGTGGCTATCAAGTCGTCTCCATGCCTCCGCCCAGTTCAGGTGGAGTACACATTATTCAAATGTTGAATATGTTAGAGCCTTTCCCAATTGGACAACAAGGGCTCAACAGTGCCAAAAATATCCATCTCATGACCGAAGTGATGAAGTTGGCCTATGCTGACAGAGCCGAGTATTTGGGCGATCCAGATTTTATTAAAGTCCCCGTCGCCGGTCTCACTTCACGTACTTACGCGAATGAACTCATCAAAAAAATCGATCTCGAAAAAGCCACACCATCTAGTCAAATCAAGCCGGGCAAACCGCTACCGTATGAAAGCGATCAAACTACCCATTTCTCGGTCGCCGACCAATACGGAAACGTGGTCGCCACCACTTACACTTTAAATCTTTTGTTCGGCTGCGGCATCGTCGCCACCGGTACGGGAATTATGCTCAATAACGAAATGGATGATTTTTCCATCAAACCGGGCACCCCAAATGCCTTCGGTTTAATCGGCGGTGAAGCCAATGCAGTGGCGTCTAAAAAGCGCCCACTCAGCTCCATGACACCAACCATGCTATTAAAAGACGGCAAACCTTTCCTAGTTACAGGCAGTCCCGGCGGCAGCCGCATCATCACCACCACCTTACAGATCATTTTAAATGTCGTCGATCATCAATTAAACGCCGCAGAAGCCACCATCGCACCCCGCATACACCATCAATGGGAGCCAGATGTACTACGCTTAGAACGCGGCTTTAATGCCGACAGTTTAGATATCTTGAAACTCAAAGGCCACAAATTCTCGATTGGTCGTTCTATGGGCAGAACCCAGACGATCAAAATCTCAAGCGAGGGTTTTGAGGCATATGCTGATCCACGCAATCCCGACGGTAAAGCTTTGGGATATTAGCGAATATTCAGTTTTTATGGGGCGGAAAAGCGTAATGCCTTCCGCCCTACGCAGACCTCAAGCGCCCGTATAACCATGCGCCTAAATACCCCATAGGCAGGTAAGCCAAACCGATATCAACAATCGAAAACCATAAGGGTGAAGGCAGCATCAGGACGTTGGCGATTCCACCCGCCATAAATAAAACAGCAACACTAAAAGCAAAGCGCATTTTATGCGTAGAAGCAATCCAAGCAGCCACAAAAGCACCTGCCAAAGTGCCTAGCGCATGCGCCAAAAACGGCATAATAAAATGTTTAGGTTCAAATAGATGCAGACTCGCTTTAAGTCCTTCCAGCGTGGTGACATCCGCCCCAGCAGGTGGAGCGATCACTGAGCCACTCAAGTTGATGATACTCATATTAACGACACTTCCAAGAACCAATCCTACAATGAAGGCTAAGGTATTTTTGAGGTAGTTATGCATGGCTGTACTCCATTTTTAATGCTTCAATTAGGCTTAACTTAGGCTAAATTCAGGCGAACGAATCTCGAAAAAAATATTAAAGCATTCGTAATTATTCAGCCCCCTATATAAGCCGTCTTTCCCGCATGTTTTTAGCGGGAATCCAGCGACTTTTGTGCAGCAACGGACGCCACTGGATTCCCGATTAAACCATAGTAAATAACATAAAATAGGGTGGCGCACTTTGAAATTTCAACTTCGTCATACAGGGCTGAATAATTACAAGCATTCTTAAGTTAAATTGAAATAATATGCCTGTCAAGGCAACAGCACTCTACAGAGTTCACATGTTATCCACTACGCATCGTTTAACCACAATTACGCTGTTGAACGGCTATGTGTGTGCATTTTTTCGGTTTCCCAATAGCAGCGTTCCAGCTCAAATGATAGAAAATCAGGTCGTCGTATTCATCAAATTATTCAAACACTTACCGAGCTTTGCAGACTTAACAGAAAAATGAAGGTTTAAGGACAGCGATGAAAGCTATTCAAACAAATTATCCTTGTTATGCGAACAAGCAAGTGTAATACTTCGCTTTTACAAATCAAATGTAGGGGCGTGACGTGAGAGGTGCTGGCGGAACAACTGGGGGTTCGGGTCAATTTTTACTTGGCCTTATCATGATGTGTGGCGGCTTTTATATGCTCTTGAGCGCCATATCGGTCAATGCCAATTTTGGGTTCCGCTCCAGTCTATACGGCCTATCACTGTTTGGCAGCACAGTAGGTGTTACCAGCGGGATGATCATGATCCCGATGATCATTGGGATCGGGATGATTTTTTTTAATGCCAAAAATTATCTCGGCTGGTTTATCTCGCTCGGCTCCTTAGCTGCACTGATTTTTGGGGTCATCTCTTCGATACAATTCCAGCTTCGCCCTATGAATGCTTTTGATCTCATTGTCATCCTTGTTTTAGCATTCGGTGGTTTGGGATTATTCTTGCGCTCACTACGTGCCGCACAAGTAGAGGGGGAATAATCACATCAGCTATGCGCACCCAAAAATTGAATTCATTAAGCGAAGAAAATCACGAGCACGATAGATTCAATGTTGCTTTACAAGACGACATATCGCGCAATTTAAGTCAACATGGTTGGTCACAAGCAGATAATTTTCTACCGCAGGAACTGTGTCTCAGCTTAGCGCAAGAATGTCTGCACTTGCATGCACAGGGGCAAATGCGCTTGGCTCAGGTAGGCAGTGCCAAAACACGAACGCTGCAAAGCGATATTCGTCGCGATCAAATTGCTTGGCTGCAGAACGGGCAGTCAGCGGCATGTGATCGCTATCTCGCCATCATGGAAAATTTACGTTTACATTTAAACCGAGATTGTTTTTTAGGACTAGAAGACTACGAAAGTCACTTTGCGCTGTATCGCCCAGGTGCGTTTTACCGCGCGCATGTAGATCGATTTCGCGATGACGATAGACGCACCGTGTCGGTGGTGATTTATCTCAATCAGGATTGGCGCGGCGAACATGGAGGTGCTTTGCGCTTGTATCCAGAAGGGCAAAGCGTCCAAGACATCAGCCCTGAAGCTTGCCGCTTAGTGGTGTTTATGTCCGCAGACATTTTGCATGAAGTTTTACCGGCGACACGGGATAGGCTTTCTTTAGCGGGATGGTTTAGACGGCGGGTTTAAAAAACCTAATTGACCACTTCCGACATCCAATTGAGTGCTTTCTTAAATATCCCTTCTCGAACTACACTGGTCACCTCAGGATGTTTACGCTCATCGCTTTTTGCCAAATACTCCTGCAACTCTGCCTCTTGACGATAATGTCTCTGTAATTTTAAATCCGCCTCACTAACCAAACGCTCTATTAGTGCAATCGCTAGCACTTGGTCAATCTCAAAAAAATCCTGTTCGCGCCGACCGAGCTTATGACTCTGCAATGCGTCAAAAATTGCCTCTAATGCGCCACCGCCATCTTGTGCGCGAAGTTCAAACACGCACTCATAGCTCCCGGGAATATGATTATTTTTATCGCGATTCAGCTCTAAGGCCTTAGCCCAGCCGGAACGGCGACTGAGGCCTATCTGTAGCACACTATCCCGTAAGCCAGAATTTTTGAGTACGTAAATTGTGCCAGGTATGCCGTGTAAAGGACGCGCCTGTCGGCGACTGCTAGTGGCGGTTGATAACATGAATGCCTCATTAAAACAATATGAGACGTAGTTTATAAAAATAATAGAACATACCATGCCAAGAAAAGCACTGCCAAAACCCGCTATTGATCGATAAAGCCAAGCCCAATAAAAAATCGTGACAATTCACTCGCTATGAGAAAAAATCAAACCCCCTCAACGCCGAGGCGCCGAGGCGCCGAGACGCGGAGAAAATCGGAGGAAACCTCTGCGCCCTCTGCGCCCCTCTGCGCCCCTCTGCGCCCCTCTGCGCCTCGGCGTTGAGGGGTTTTCGTTTTTTGATGAGTTATCATGGAGGCTGAATAGTCACAAAAAATCTAAGATGATGATTCAAATCTGCGCGCTCAGCTGAAGATTTTATTGGATTTCAAACCGAGACAACATCGCTGGCGCAATTACCTTATGTACTGGAGCGACTACGGCCATATACGCACGCCCCAAGCTGTTGTGTACGTGTACAACCGTAGCGATTTTCAAACTCATACCGGATTCATTAGTATTTTTGCAGAGCGATAGCCTGACGTCGAGATGCTTATCTGAATCACCCAAAATCACTTCATCTTCACTCAAATACAGTAAGGAAAAAATCCCCACTTTATCTCCTACACGATAAGATGATGCTGGCTTTGATTGTCGTTTATTAGTCAGATGTCGGTTAAGACTTCCAAGATTTTTAAGACCGAACCAGCCGACCACACGATTTCGTACCTCCATCAAAAAATTAACCCATCTTGGCGTGCTCTCCAACATACCTAAACACAGCTCCAAGGCAGAACTTTGCACAGTCAAGACGTCTCGTTGATAACAGTCAAAAAAATAAGCGCCAGTCAAATATTTGCTGATCTCCCTGTGTACGGGAAAATCACTGAAGTAAGATTTGGCAGTCATGATTTCCTCACTATTTTTTTGGTAAACGCGATGATATAAATAATGATTTATTAGTTTAAAAACGGTGTAGTCGTATCAATGACCGCGCCCATCTTCTTTAACATATGGAGCAAACCCAAATAAGCGCGGTCAAAATACGGTAAGTCGGGATGATAACCGGTCACCAATTTAGCCAAAGTCTGACGATGTTCCGGTGTCGATGATGGATACGCAGACTTCAAACCAAAGTCAAATTTCGGTGTGTAATAAGGCTGCATTTTCCATGTATGCACCTGCTCCAAAGCGGGCAACACTAGGCTGTCAAATTCTTCCTGCGGCAGACTCGACGAAATTAAACGTAAATCAATATACGCTAGTCGTAATGCCGCCCTATTCCCGTCCTCGGATAAGTCCATCAAAGCGATCCAACTACTTCTCATCGCCTCACGACAAGCTGGCGAAATAGTCTTAGTACAGCCAAAATCGAGCACGCCCAATTGCCCATCTTTCATGAAGAGAAAATTCCCGGGATGGGGGTCCGCATGCACCCGTCCTAGCTCACATACACCAGTCCAAAACCAAGTAAATAAAACTTGTCCAAAATGATCCCGTTCACTTTGTGTGGGCTGAGTTTTCAGCCACTCGTCTAGATGCATGCCCTCCAGTTTTTCCATGCTCAAGACACGCTTGCCTGACAATTCAGGGAAGTAGCGCGGGATCACGATATGTGGCAAACGCACATGCTCACGAAACCAAGTAAGTTGCTCGGCCTCGTGTTGATAGTCCACTTCTTCCAAGAGTTTGTGCTCTATGTCACTCACCACACGATCGACGATATCTTGCCGCGGCATGATGTGATTACTTAAGCGCAAACCCGAAAGTATTCCGCGCAAGAGGCGTATATCACTACCTATGCAAGCGGCAATCCCGGGATACTGCACCTTCACCGCGAGCTGGCTTCCATCGGACAAACTGGCAAGGTGCACCTGCCCTAAGCTGGCGGCGGCAAAAGCCTTGGGCTCAAAATGAGCAAACAAATTTTCTGGTGCGAGGCCAAATTCCTGCTGAAATACCTTATGTATCAAAGCCCGATTGAGTGGCGTAACTTGATGACAGCCCTTAGCCAATTCGCGACGCACGGCTTCGGGTAAAAAATCAGCCTCCATGCTTAATAGTTGCGAGACTTTCAGCGCAGTGCCTTTTAATTGATTGAGTGCACGAAACAGTATGCGGCCAATTTGAGCATCGTGATTTTCTTGTGCCTGTTGCTGCTCGGCGTCGTTACGTATCAAGGCGCCAGCCTTATGCCGCAAACGACTCACACCAGCCTGCGCCAAAGCCAGACCGGTTACGGTAGTACGCGCCAGCTTACTGCTCGGAAGAGCGCTAGGAAAATCACGAGTCGAGGTCTTTTCCATACTAGTGTCCACCATCACGACGAAACAACTTTAAAGTATCCAGCAAACCTGAACCATTTTGCATCAAGCGCGATAATTGATTACGCACTAAAAAACCGCCCAAGTCCGTCAGTTTATTGATCAAGCCGCTCTGCAACGCCATCACCAAGACCGCTAAGGTGAGATCGACTAATTGGGTGGTGTCGGAAAATTCTTCACTTTCATCTTTGAGCCAATAAGCAATAATGGCGAACACATAATCAACAAATAAACCTCCGATGAGATTTTTAAAATCACAGGGGGCGATCTCATTTCTCTCTTCTGCATCATTGAGAAACTCGACAATAGTCGTTTTAAACAAGGCTTGCCCAGGCAATTTATCCCGCATCATCAAGAGCGGCGACTGTCCCACAACTTCGCGCGTCATCTGCACAAACTCTCTATCAGCGAGCAGTAATTCTAAGAACGCATCAAGCAGACGTTGCAAGCGCTCTTGCAAAGTAAATTCTTCCCAGCCCGGCGTTTCCAACACCAATTCCAACACCACTTCTATCGCCAATTCATAATACGCTAGCAGCAATTTTTCCTTAGTCGGAAAATATTTATAAATAGTCGCATCACCAATCCCAGCCGCTCGTGCGATCTGTTTCATTGTCGTTCCCTCATAACCGTGCTCAGTCATGAGATCAACTGCGGTGCGTATCAGCGTGCGCCGCGTTTGTTCTTGTTGTGATTTGGATGTTTTCATCATTAATACCTACACTCGTTAAATCGGCAATTCGATGCCGACAATATATATCAAATATCGTTTAACTGCCATAATTATTTAATTTATCGATAGTTTGTTTTGTTTAGGCATAAAACACCCAGTTCAATTTACCAATTTGACCTGTGGATTTTCACTAAATCCATGCATAAAGCAACTTCTGACCAAGCAAAGCAGGCTTTACCGCCATTTTCGAGCTAAACCATAGCAAAACACGGTAAAATACGCCTCTTGTTCATTAACAAAAGCACACCTATCATGACTCGCAAGCTGTTCGTTACCACCGCCCTCCCCTACGCCAACGCGCCATTCCACCTTGGACATATTATGGAATACATCCAAGCCGATATCTGGGTCAGGCATCAACGCATGTCAGGTAGCGAAGTGCACTTTGTTGGAGCAGACGATGCGCATGGTGCGCCCATCATGATTGCGGCAGAAAAAGTAGGTCAGACACCACAAGAATTTGTCGCCGAGATTGCTGCTGGCCGCAAACAATATCTCGATGGCTTTCACATAGAATTCGATAACTGGCATTCCACCGATGGCGAGGAGAATCATGCGCTCTCGCAAGATATTTACCGTAAACTTAAAGCGGCAGGATTCATCGTTAGCAAAACCATAGAACAGTTTTTTGATCCAGTAAAAAACATGTTTTTACCGGATCGCTACATCAAGGGCGAATGTCCTAAGTGCGGTGCGAAGGATCAATATGGCGATTCTTGCGAAGTGTGTAGCGCGGTGTATGCGCCGACGGAAGTAAAAAATCCCTACTCCGTGTTAACAGGCGCGACCCCAGTAATGAAATCGTCGGAACATTTTTTCTTTAAATTATCAGATCAAAAATGCGTAGATTTTTTACGCGGCTGGGCTTTACAAGATCAACGCTTACAATCGGAAGTTGCCAATAAATGTAGGGAATGGTTAGAAGGTGATGGTGGGCTCGGTGACTGGGATATCTCGCGCGATGCCCCTTACTTTGGTATACAGATTCCCGACCAACCGGGTAAATATTTCTATGTTTGGTTAGATGCGCCGGTCGGTTATTTAGCGTCGCTGAAAAATTACTTCGGCAAAGTCGGACGCGACTATGAGACCTTCATGGCAGATCCCACGACCGAGCAAATCCATTTTATCGGCAAAGACATCACCTATTTCCATACATTATTTTGGCCTGCAATGTTGAAATTTGCTGGTTACAAAACGCCGGACCAGGTATATGCGCACGGCTTTGTCACAGTCTCTGGCGAAAAAATGTCTAAGTCACGCGGCACAGGAATCTCGCCTTTACGTTACTTAGAGATAGGTATGAATCCAGAATGGCTACGCTATTATTTTGCCGCCAAATTAAATAGCAAAGTCGAAGATTTAGATATGAATCCCGAAGATTTTGTAGCGCGCGTCAACGCCGACTTGATCGGTAAATATGTGAATATCGCTAGCCGCGCGGCGGGTTTTATTACCAAGCGTTTTGATGGACGCATAGGCGAAAAAGATCCACAATCGGACGAACTATTTCAATTAAGTTTAGACGCCATTCCTGAAATCAGAGAACTCTACGAAGCACGTGAGTTTAGTAAGGCACTACGTAAAATCATGGAATTGGCCGACCAAGCCAACCAATACGTAGCACAAAGAGCGCCGTGGGTGATTGCCAAAGACGAAGCCAGAAGCGAAGAGTTGCATCAAGTCTGTACTTCAGCACTAGGTTTATTTAAAAACCTCACCATCATGCTAGCACCGATCTTGCCACAAGTAGCAAAAGCGGTAGGAACTTGGTTGCACTGTAAAACCGACGCATGGTCAGAGGTGACGACGGCACTCTCCTTTGGTCACAAAATCGGTGAGTATCAACATCTAATGCAACG
>JAIELM010000225.1 GCA_019752975.1 Undibacterium sp.
CGATAGGGCTTGTTGAATCGCGCTAGTGCCATTGGGTAGTAGTGCTGCGACTAAAATGCCGCTACTTATTGCTGCAATTTTGATCCAAGCTGAAGGACGTCGTGATCCTGCAGGTAAGTGGCTTATGCAAGTGTCAGAAAATCCTTCGTCTGCGACCACACTCAGGACTTCTTGTTGGAGTAAATTTTCTAGTTGATTGTCGTTCATACGCTGCCTCTTTAGTTTTCAATTTGCGTGTTCGGACCAAGCACTGAGCATTTGCTTGAGTTTAGCTTTGCCACGGTTGATGTGGGATTTAAGTGTTCCTATCGGCATCTTGAGGACGAAGGCAGCTTCCTCGTGGCTTAAGTCTAAATGGTAGCAGTGTACTAGCACGGATCGTTCCGCTTCTGGTAATTGATCAATGGCTTTATTGATGTCTAAGCTTAAGTTTTGGTCGACTTGGACGCCCTCGTCATTTTCTACTTCATGTTCTGGAGTAAGCGCAATCTCGTCACGCTGAGCACGTACGGCTTGCAGAAAACAGCTATAGGCGAGCTGATACAACCATGTGGAAAAACGCGCTTCAAAACGGAACTGATTTAGTTTGCGCCACGCCAGCAAAAAAGTCTCCTGCGCTAGGTCATCGGCACGGCCATCATCGCTACCGCATAAACGTCGTAATTGAGCCCGCACCATACCTTGATGACGCCGTACTAAATGCGCAAACGCCGCCCTATCATCCTGTGCGAGCACACGCGCGATGAGGGCGGCATCTAGCCTTGCTTCTGCAGCGGCGTCGCTCACGTTCTAGTTCTTCCTTGTTAGTTTCCAACTCAATAGATAACCTATGCCCGCACTGATGGGAATAAAACCTATCGCCCAACCTACATGTTCAGGCAAGGTAAGTAAGAAGAAAGTGAGGCCCGCACCGCTACAAATTAATATCAGTCCACGGCGCAAGTCGCTGTTGCTATTGTCAGGGGTTTGATCGAGTAAGCCTAACGGTATTTCTGCTCCCTTCTCGGCCAATTTCAGCAGCACCTCATATTGTGCTGCTAGCCTTGCGGCGCGTTGGCGGAGCACGAGTCGGTACAACGCTGCGAAGATGAGCAGAGGGATCGTGATGAGAATAACGCCTTTTAAAATTTCGACTACACCGTTCATGTTGACTCCTTATTTTTGTTGCTGGATAAAGCGTGTTACACGTTGCAATAGGATAGGCGCGATGGTTTCTGCAATGTCCGAATATTCAGATTGTGCGCCAGTATTTGCGGTTTGAAAATTGTGATTTAAGGCTGGTAATATGGCGAGTTCTACTTTGCCATTGCCACTCGCCTTGAGCGCTGTGGTGATTGCGGCGATGTTGGTGGTAGCATTCATTTGCGTATCTTTCTCTCCATTGAGCACTAAAGCAGGAACCTTTACTGCTCTCCAATCTTGATCTGGATGGGTATTCAAAGCCGTATGCGCCCAAGGCGAGGCGGCAATTTCGCGTGACAAAGTCGGCAGTTGCGCACGGTACTTGCCAAGTACCGCTTTCTCTTCGGCGCTTAAGCTTTGCATTAGGGCACCCAATGCACCCATACGTGCTTTGATATCGGCTTGGGTTCGCACAATCTGGTAGAACTGATTACCTACTTTGGTAGCGATTGCCAACTCTGCTTGAGTGGCTCCCGCGAATTCCAAATTACGTGTATTTTCAGCTTCTAACACGGGCATTAAATCCAAACCTGGACCTGCTAGCGACACCATAAAATCTACCGCTGGCGCACCTCCTTTTGCTATTTTTTCTGAGCTTGTTGTCCCTCTTGCCGCTAATCTAGCAGCCAATTCGCCACCTTCGCTATGACCGATTACCCCTACTTTTGCGACTTGTGGCCAAGCACGTAAAGTCAGAACTGCCGCTTGCGCATCGGCAAGTAAGTCGTCAATTGTATGCTGTTCAAAACTACCGGCCGAGCGCATGACGCCGCGTTTATCATAACGTAGTACCGCGATCCCTTGGCGCGTTAAATGATCAGCGAGAACGGCAAAATTTTTGTGTCCGTCTTCAGTTTGATCCCGGTCTTCTGGGCCAGTACCGTGAATTAATACGACAGCATTGAATTTTGTTGTGGTCTTGGCCGTATTGGGTAGGGTCAAACTGGCGCTCAGTTGTGTCCCATCTGCGCTGGTAATGCTCAACTCTTGGGTGTGGTAAGGAAGCGTGCCGTGTGGTGTTTGGGGGCGTAGCGGCTCGCCAAAACTGTCTACTTTATGAAAACGCACTGGGGCATTGATACCGTTTTGTTTTAATTCACCGACTAAGTCACCCTCTATTAATTTCAAACTCAAATGACTTTGATTAGGACCGTCTAGCTCTAACATGTCGTTTTGTTCTACGATCTTCAATAAACGAGCACTTTGAAAATCACGATCTATCATCACCACGTTGCCGTTGGGACTGCCATCGGCGCGGGCGAATAATTCTAGGCCGGAACGCATGCTACGTTGTTGGATTTCGATTTTAGCCTGCCATTTTCCATAGCTTTGTTCAATCACGCCAGCTAGGGCGGAGGTGGAAAAAAGAGCGCCAGAAGTAAGCATTAAGCTAAGCGCTAAAATTGTACGTGGTGTGGTGATAGGCATTTTATTTTCTCTCAAAATGTGTTTGCTACAGGGAGCGTGCAAGACAAAATTCTTGTCTGTTATCGATTAGATGCAGCGGCAAGCTGATTTGGATGCAGATGAGTGAAAATATTTTTTGATGTGGCAGTTGGTATAAAGAACTTCTTTAAAAAGGAAGCTTAATCGCAATGACAAGGAGGTGCGATGTTGTTTTGTATTGTGACAACGAACGCGAAGCGCTACAATCTCGCCTATGTTTGCCGCTCTCTTTTCCCGTCGTGTCGTCATTGCCGTGTTAGTCCTATATGGATTAACGCTCAGTTTAGCCATGGCTGCGCCGCTTTTGAACGCGAAAACGGGAAATTTTATTTGTACCAGCACCGGTTTTAAGGTGCTACCGCAGGAAACGCCAACGGATAGAAGTACGAATCACCATACTCTCGATTGCGCCTTGTGCGTTCCTATGGGCATAGCGCCTAGCCCTGTTTTTTTAGACGCAGCACCTCCCACGCATACCTTGTCTTATGCCACGCGCTCGATTCCTGCTGCGCGTTTGGCCTCCTTAGTATCCGCCCCGCTTCCAGCGCGTGGTCCACCTGAGTTCTCTTTCTCCTCGATTTAAATCACTACCCCTCTAGAGGGGTAGTTGCTTGTCGTACCTGCATCGCTGCGGGTGCTTATGCGCCTATACTATTTATAATTTTTAAAAACAAAATGAAACTTGCCCTAAAACCTCTAGCGCTCATTCTCGCTACCGCCTTTTGTCACACCACTTTTGCCCAAGGCATCGCCACTGAACAACAAGTACAAAGCGTTGCCATTGAGGGTAAACGCTCGCCCTTAGCAGCAAATTTGCCCGCCACGACCGCTAGCTTGACGGTCGAACAATTACGTCTGCAACAGAATATTTTTAACCCCGAAGATGTGTTACTCAACATGCCAAATACCACCATACGTAAACGTTATTCGGGCGATAGAAATGCGCTTATTGGAGGTCGCAGTTTTAGCAGCACGCAAGCGCCGCGCGGTTTAGTGCTACTAGACGGTTATTTGATTTCGAATTTCTTGGGGCGTTTTGATGCGCCGCGCTGGAATATGATTGCACCAGAAGAAATCGAACGCGTCGATATGTTGTTCGGTCCGTTTTCTGCCATTTATCCGGGCAACTCTATAGGTAGCACGATCATTGTTTCGACCAGAAAACCCAAGACTTTCGAGGCCTCGGCACGATTCGCGTTACAGCGCGAAAACTTCGACTCCTATGGTCAACACGAAAAATTAACGAACATGCAAAGCTCGATCCAAATTGGCGATAAATTACCTAATGGAATTTGGTATCGCTTCATGGCGAATCACCAAGACTCGACCGGACACCCAATGCAATATTACAGCGTGAACGCCAACGACGCTGGGGTGTTCGCTAAACCTGCCGGAACTAAAAGCACGACAGCTGTTACAGGCGTGATCTACGATATCGCACCGACCGGACAAAAACGTGCTGTATTTGGTGCCAACGCGGGTGCGATAGACCATACTCTACAAAACACAGTGAAGGCACAATTTGGCTATGATTTCTCGAATAATCTGACGGCGGAAGGAATGCTTGCATGGTGGAATAACGACTCTGCCACTCGTAATTCCAGTCAAATGAGAGATGCGACAGGGCAGACAATTTGGAGTGGTCGTGTCAGTAATAATGGTAATGTGTGGGACATCCCCACTACTGCTTTCGCCCCATTTAATCGTAACGAAGCCCATTTGCAATCTGGTGTAACACTTAAAACTCGCTACTCTAGTGGATGGAATTTCTCCCTCGTGGCGAGTCAATATCAAATTTTAGAAGACCTACAAAGAAACGCCAATAACCCCGACCCGGTAGCTGCTCTTGGCGGCGCTGGCACTTCGACCACCCGTGAAGGTACCCACTTTCGTACCTTAGAATTACAATCCACCTACAAGCCTATAGCCGGTCAACACTACTTAAGTCTCTGTCTGCACGCCAACACCTACCATCTACAACAGCAAGTGCAAAATATTGTCAGTGATTGGCGCACTAATAGCGGTGTAGATAGCCAAAAAGTAGCAGGTGATACTCGGCTTTTCGCCTTGTATGGGCAAGACGCTTGGAACTTCGCGCCTAGTTGGAAAGCGACCTTAGGTGCGCGTTGGGAATCTTGGAATGCCGATGATGGGTTTCAACAATTCACTCCGGGCGCGACTCAAAATTATGCCGCACGCCATCTCACGACCTTCTCACCCAAAGCGGCTTTAACGTGGGATGCGATGGATGAGGTCACGCTGCGTTTATCAGCTGGCCGCGGTACTCGCTTTGCTACGGTCGCCGAATTATTTCAAGGTTCACAATCGGGTTCGAGCATCGTGGTCAACGATCCTCACCTTCGTCCAGAGCGTTCTGACGCTTTCGAGTTCATGCTGGAAAAACGCTTTAATAATGCGAATTTACGCGTCTCGATTTTTCAAGACAAAATTCGCGACACTATTTGGAGCCAAACCAATCTCACAGTTTTTCCTAATATCACCAATGTACAAAATGTTGATCTAGTCAATACCCGCGGCATAGAATTAGCTGGCGATATGGATCATTTTTTTATCGCTGGTTTAAGCCTCAATGGCAATCTTGCTTTGAATCATGCCACGATACTAGAGAACAAAAACTTCCCTGGCTCAGTAGGCAAAGAATGGGTTCGAATTCCACGTGTGCGTGCTTCTATCGGCGTCAATTATATGGTTAATAGCGTTTGGAATCTCGCGACCACTCTGCGTTATGTCGGTCGTCAATACACTGACATGATGAATCTTGATAGCTATCCCGATACCTATGGCGGTGTCTCACGGGTAAAGCAAATTGACCTTCGCGCGGTGTATATGCCAAGCAAAAATTGGCAGTTGGCGATGGGAATAGATAATGTTTTAGATTATCGTGCGTATCAATATCACCCTCTACCTGGACGCAATTTGTTTGCTGAAATTCGGTATATATTTTAAGCGTTTAAGCGTATGGGTAAATAATTTCGTCGTGTGGGCGCGTTTTTGCGCCCACATGGTCACCACCAATTCCACGAGAAAAAAATGAATTCTTCTAACCAGGTTCTAGTTCAACGGCTATTTTGGCGCCTACATTTTTGGTCAGGCTTACTCACCGCACCGATCGTTTTATTCGCGGCATTAAGCGGCATACTCTACATTTTTACTCCACAAATTGAGAGCATTAAACATGCGCATCTCGACAGAGCCAACACTACAGGTGTTGCTCAAAATTTAGACCAACAAATACAAGCGGCCACAACACAATTCAACACCAAAAACCTACGCAGTATTGTCCCCGCCTATCGTGAGAACGAGACTACACAAGTGATTTTTGGTGAGAGCAAAAAAGCTATGCAGGGTACTGAACACACCCAACACCAAGCGGTAAAAAAAATCACAGAACACAGCACCGATTCACCAACCATCATTGCCTATATAGATCCCGCGAGCGCCACGGTACAAGGCAGTATTGCAGAAGAAGATCGTTTTAAAAATTGGTCGCGAAAATTGCATTCAACGATGCTGCAAGGCGATGCTTGGCGTTGGATAATTGAACTAGGCGCAAGCTGGCTACTGATCATGATGATTACCGGAATTTATCTCTGGTGGCCACGTGGTAAAGCAACATGGATTGGGGTGTTATTTTGGGAGCGTGGTAATACCAGAAACAACTGGCGCTACTTCCACGGCATCACAAGCATCGTGTTAGGACTCATCACACTAACGATAATATTAACCGGACTCACATGGTCAAAATACGCAGGAGAAAATTTTCGCTCTATGCAAAAAGTGACCGGACAAAACGCACCCCGCGCACCGATGACATTACACTCCACACCGATAGAGGGCGCAGTAGCATTAAGCCTGCAAGCGATCTATGAAAAAGCGAAACAACAGGTGCCCGATATCCAACTTCAAATCACACCACCTAAGGGAGAAAACGGAGTCTGGCGTATAGAAAATTTTGACCGTAGCCAACCCACAAAACGCTTTCAACTCCAACTCGACGCATACAGCGGTGCTGTGTTATATCAAGCAGGCTGGCAACAAATTCCACTCCTAGCACAAGCGACAGCGGTTGGCATTCCTTTTCACCGCGGCGAGTTTGGCTGGTGGAATCAAGCGCTTTTAGTGTTGGTCGGGCTAGCGGTGATTTTTTCGGTGATATCGGGTTTTGTGATGTGGTTACAAAGGCGCAAAGCATTGAGTATTTCTGCGCCAAAAATTGAGTCTAAACATGTCCGCGCAGTGCCATGGTGGATGTGGCTTACTCTACTCGGCTTAGGTTTCGCTTTGCCTGTATTGGGTGTGAGTTTAGGGGTATTAATTTTATTTGAAATGGCATATCTAGTGCGTCGAAGAACGATGCATGTAATGTAGGATACACACCTTCATGTAAAGTATGCGTCGTACTTTTCGTACTAATTTCCTGCCATGTTCTTGCTTTTTTGCGAGTCGCTGATGGTTAGTCTCGACGATGTAGCTAGGCTTATTTTTTGTTATAAGCACTCGTGCTGATAAAGTTTTCCTTCTGCGATTTTTCATTGCAGACGGTGTCAGACACCAAAGAATCATTGGTCAATTCCTATATATCGCCTCAAGCCTTCCCCCAAAAAATCAAAAGTCGTCCTATACCGCTGGTTCTGTTTCAAATCCTCATGCATGACTATCCAAGTCGGAAAGTTGATGCGGAAAGCGGATGGCAGTATGTGCAGCAGGTCGGGGTTGCGTTTGGCCAGTAAATCCTGGCAGATGCCTATGCCGAAGCCGGCACGTATGGCGGCCAGTTGTGCAATGTTATTGTCTACCCTTAGACTGAATTTTTCTCTTTGTATGAAGGGAAATTTTTCTTGTAATACGCGCATGTAGGGCAGCATAGTGTCAAAGCCTATTAGGCTGTGGCTGGTTAGGTCATCTGTGTCTTTAGGAGTGCCATATTTTTCTAGATAGCTGCGGTGGGCATACAGACCTAGACTGATGTCGCCTACGCGTTTGCTCAATAAGACGTCCTGCTTGGGTGCCACCATCCTGACGGCGATATCGGCATCGCGGCTTAATAAATCCTGGCTTTTATTTGACAGCACCAGTTCTATGCGCAGGTCGGGGTGTGCCTGTTTGAGTTCAGCCAAGATGGCCGGCAGTACTTCTATGCCTATTACATCCGATGCGGTAATTCGCACAGTGCCGCGCACTTCATGCGCCTCGGCGGCGATGGCCCGCTCCAGCGCGGCGGTGGTGTCTTTCAGATTCTGGGCAAAGGGACGTAGGGCCAAGGCGCTTTCTGTGGCGGATAGGCCATGCTGGGAGCGTACGAATAGGGTTACACCCAGCGATTGCTCCAGTGCCTCTATTTGCCGTCCTATGGTCGGTTGGGTCATGCCCAGTGCTCTAGCGGCGGCAGATAAAGAGCCTTCTTCCAATACAGCAAGGGCGGCGCGGTAGTGATCCCAGTTGGCAGGATTGTTGGTGATTTTTTTGGTCATACATAAATGTATACCATCTATGAGATTTTCGCTAATTGTGTTTAGTGTCGCCAAGGTGCAAACTTCTCCTACGGTCTACCAATAATTAACCCTCTGAAAAGGAAGCAAAATGAACACGAATCAAAAAGCGCTGGTGCTGGGTGCAACTGGTGGTGTCGGTGGCGAAGTTGCTCGCTTACTAGTACAACGTGGCTGGCAAGTCATAGCTTTGACCAGAAATGAAAAGGCCATGAGTGAACAGCCTGACGGTATCAACTGGGTGGCAGGTGACGCCATGAATCAACGGCAGGTGATAGATGCTGCGGCGGGTACTTCGCTGATCGTGCATGCGGTCAATCCGCCTGGCTACTTGGACTGGGAAAAACTGGTCTTGCCGATGATAGACAACACCATCGTCGCCGCCAGACAAGCCGGTGCACGTGTCCTGCTGCCGGGTACGGTGTACAACTATGGACCTGATGTTTTCCCTGACCTTGATGAGGCATCGGCACAATTTCCTATCAGTAAAAAAGGCAAAATACGCGCTGAACTGGAGCGCCGTCTAGAAAAAGCTTCACGCAATGGCGTGCCCGCTCTGATCGTACGTGCGGGTGATTTTTTTGGCCCACGTGTAGCGAATAGTTGGTTTTCACAAGGGTTGGTGACACCAGGTAAAGCAATATCATCCATACAATACCCCGGTCAGCAGGGCATAGGTCATCAGTGGGCTTACTTGCCGGACGTGGCGGAAACCATGGTCAGGCTAGTGGAACATGCGGATAAATTGAAGAACTTTGAAACTTTCCACATGCAAGGCCATTGGGATGCAGATGGGACACAGATTGCCGCTGCGATTGCTCGCGCTGCTGGTAAGCCTGAACTGAAAGCGAGTGGTTTTCCATGGATGGTATTGCGTGTTCTCGCCTTGTTTAAACCGACGCTAAAAGAATTGTTCGAGCTGCGTTATCTGTGGAAAACACCGTTGCGCATGCATAACGCCAAGCTACTCAAGGTCTTAGGTGAGGAGCCACACACGCCACTTGATCGCGCCATACAGGTGACCTTGCAGGGTTTGAAGTGTATCTGAAGTGTATTTGAACATTTACTCGTATCTGCCATACCTATTGAACCGAGATTTTTCACTAGGCGCACCTGCGGTGCTATTTGTGCGCTGACGGCGCATTTTCGGCCATTTTTGTTGCTCTTCGTTGCCAATAGGTCGCTATTGGCGCCTCATTCGCAGCAAAACTGTCTCGAAAAGTGCATCCGTCACCATCAAAATCCTAATGAAAATTCTCGGTTGAAAGGAAAGAATCATGCTGATCAAGAAAATTAGCCCAGCTCTCTTGCTACGAACATGGCCTCTATCCATACAGGTCTGGCAACTGAAAATCGATGATTGCCTGCTGAAAATAGCAGGCATCATGCAAACATTTGGCGTAT
>JAIELM010000471.1 GCA_019752975.1 Undibacterium sp.
TATGAAGCGCGCACCAAATATTGCTCATTGCCGTAAAACACGGTGACATTGGCTTGGTTCCTCGCGCTACCAACCAGCGGCGACTTGCCGATTTCTTTACCGTCCGCAAGGGTGATGGCTGCTTCATTGGTCTTGTTGTAAGTGTAGTTCAACTGAAAACCGAGACCGGATTCAAGTGTGTGTTGGGTGTATAACTCGACACCTTGCGAAACAGCATCGCGTCCGCCAGCACTGGTCGAATAGTTTTGCACTGTCACATTCTTGCCGCCGACATTAAAGGACACATCCTGTACAACCGGTACTGAGAAGTTACTGACATTCTTGCGGAACAAGCCAGCACCGAGCACCGAACCACGGTGGAAGTACCACTCCATCCCGACGTCGAATTGGTTGGCTTTGTATGCCTCTAGGCTCTTGTTACTACCCTCGCCAAACCAGCCCTGCTTGTCGCCGCCACCGATCAAGCGACGGTCGTTGACATATTCTTGGCTAAAGTATTCTAGGCCACCGGGTGAGGCGATGTCGCCGTAGCTAGGTCGTGAAATCACCTTGGACGCGGCCGCGCGCAACAGTAAATTATTGGTCAGGTCATAGGCAATATTGAAGCTAGGTAGCACGTCGTTGTAGCTGCGATCAAGCGAGCTGATCTCAAACGAAGAGGCAAATCCAAGGCTGTCAGGTAGCTTGGTAAAGCCACTGACGCAGCCCGAACCAGCGGGTGCGCCAACTGCGGGCAAACCGCCTGCTCGGCAGGGCGCCGGACGGCCATCCGCGCCGTTAAAGAAGTAGTCGTTGTGGGAGTCGACTTGGTCTGTCGAGTCAGCATGTTGCTTGGTACGCACTAGACGCGCACCAAAATTACCACGCAGACGGTCGGTCTTGAAGTCAGCCTGAAGGTAAGCCGATTGGATTTTTTCACCGACGTTGTAGACGAAGTTGGGCTCTTGCCGGGTCTGCATCGCACCATAGGTTTGGTTCAGGTGAGCGATATAGGCCGGATAGTTGATCGCTGGGAACGCACTGGCGTTAAAGCCGCCAGCTATGTTACCCAAAGATTGGCTATACAAGAAACCCGGTTGGAATTTGGACGCAGTAGGATCACAGCCGTTCTGGAAGCGTTTGTCGTAGTTAGTGGGATCACTGCCCTTGCACACCCAATAGTTGTTGCCAGTGTTGCGATGGGTGCCACCGTCACGGTATTTCATACCAAACTGCAGCGCGTCCAACCAGCTGTTGTCGTTGTGCCAGACAAAATCAGCCTGAGCGTAGTTCTGATTGGTGTTGTTCCTGGTCCACGAGGAAGAGGTCGAACCAAGATCGATTTCGCCTATGCCTTTCTGTAAATTTGCCATCAGTTGCGGCGAGAATGTCATGCTCGGTGTACCGACCGTGCTCCAGGCGCTGGCGTAGTTACCGAGTGTCCAACTGCCATCCGCGTTTTGTAGACGCGGCTTAATCGGCATCGTCATTTGTAGCTCTGGCCCACCACTAGCCCAAGTACGACCGCCTTTGAAGCTGGCGTCTAAGGATTCACTATGCCAAGCCGCTTCGAAGTCGGCGGTTTGGGATTTTGCGCTTTCGCGGTTGTAACTGCCTGTGATCTGTGGCGTTGGAATGGTGCAGTCGTCTGGGCCAAAGCCACCGGTATTGCTCACGCCACCTGCCTTAGCCGCGTCGCCGCTACAGTAGTAGTTTTTGCCAGCGTGTACACTGTATTGTGCGCCAGTGACGATGGTGCCGCTAGGGTCGAAAGTCAGACGGTCGAGCAGACGACCGCCGGGCCAGTTACCGTCGCCGTCGTAGCGAGCCAGATTCCATTCAGGAATTTTGAGCGTGTTGGTTTGGGAATTCTGTGACAGATCGAAACGGAAGTAATTGGCCGTTAGTGTCAGGTTCTTGACCGGCTTAAATTGCAGTGTTAGCTGCCCACCCTTGCGTTCGCGTTCTTCGTTCTTGACGGATAGGTTGACCGAGGTCGGCATCATGAAATTGGTGTAGTACTTACCGTTTTGATCGTTAAAGCCCGACTGCCCCCACCACTTACTGCTCATGCCAGATGGTTTGCCGTTGACGTCGGTCGCGGGATGCGTTTTGTAGTCATCGGCGTACCACTGCCAGTTTTCGGTGCTGGTACCCATGGTGCGTGCAGTGCGTTTTTGCTGGGTATAGCCCACCAAGACACCGAAACGATTGTCTTGGTCATGCCAAGCATATTGACCAGAGAACTGACCATCGGCTTTCTTGGTGGTGTCTGCCCAAGTACCTTCACCGGTGACGAAGCCACTGTTGGATTCGACTTCCAGGGGGCGACGTGTATGCAGGATCACGGTGCCACCGATACCGCCTTCATCTATGCGTGCTTCCGGAGTCTTGAATAGCTCGGCGCTGGAGAGCATGTTTGACGGCAGTAAGGTGTAATTGAACGAACGCGTGGGATCACCATTGGACTCGGACGTGGCGATGTAGTTGCCATTCAATTGGGTCAGGGTCAGTTCCGGCGATAGGCCGCGCACGCTGACGTTTTTGCCCTCCCCGCCGCTGCGATTGACCACCACACCTGGCACGCGCTGCAGTGCGTCTGCGACGTTCTTGTCGGGGAATTTGCCGACGTCTTCGGCGGTGATTACTTCAACGATCGCGTTGGCGATACGTTTTTGGTCCAAGCTTTTCTCGATCGCGTAGCGGTAGCCGCGTACTTCCACCACTTGCGGAACTTCATCTTTTTTTGACTTAGCTTCTGAAGCTTCTTGCGCATGCGCAGTGAGTGCGCTGCCGAAGATTAAAATACCCACCGCGATGGCGATAGGTGTGCGCTGTTTGAAACGCGCTGATGTGGGCAAGAGATGATTGTGTCTATTTTTCATTTTGTTCTCAATTTATAAATTTATTGATTTGGTCGTGGTTGGAAGTTAATGCGGGACAGCATGCGAAACTTGTTTGCTATACACAATTAAACACAATTAAACACAATTGCACTTGGCTTTCAAATTGATGAAAACTTGGGTGCTGTGTTTGTGTTCATACTATCTACACCAATAGGACTTACGCAAAACAGACGCTGGCGTTGTTGCGTTCGCCTTGTCGTACTAAAGTACTGTCTGCGGCTCCGCGCCCCCGATTCAAGCATTCGAGGGCAGGCTCTAGCCAGCGAAATTTTGCGTAAGTCCTATTTTTGCGTATCTAAGCAGCGTTTTATTTGTAAAAACGCCCTTAGCAATAGTTATAAAGGGGGATGAGAAGTGACTCAATCAATGATTGAAAAAGTCCAGTAGTTTAGTTTGTTTAGTAAACATTTCAGGGTATTTGCCCGTGGAGAACACGGATATTTAGCTTCCTTTTGAGTGTGCTTAGCCCCACTTGGCCACGTATTTGTAGTGACTTGGTTTCCCCTGGTAACAGCGTAAAGGCGTTGTCGGAGAGGGTGATGAATTGGTGCGCGGACAGTCCTTCAAATTCCAGCCATACTGAGCGCACGAGCTTATTGGAATGTAGACTGAGCTGATAGCCGGACGGGATTTTTTGCCAAGTGAGCGTGGTCTCTGGTGAGGGCAAGTGTAATTGCTTTGCGCTTGAAAAATACACTTCTTGACGTGCAATTACGCGAGCATTTTTTTCATCGCTTGTTCCATAGCTTTGCCCACTATTGAGACTGAGCTCAAAGACCACAAAATGGCGCAGAGGATCGGCTAGCCCTAATAATTCTTGATCGGTGAATTCGGCAAATTGAGTAGCACCATTCGCGGCGACTATGATGGTGCTGGTTTTTTCTTGTAAAATTTTGCCTTCAAAATCCATCACGCGCATGCGGACGTCGGCTTGCCGCGGTGTGGTTTGATCGGAAATCACGGTTACGGTAGTACGTCCAGCATCTCGCAGTGCCGTGATCGTGATCGGTGCAAAGAAACGTTTGGCGTAAAAATGCAGTGCCTTCCAGCGTCCAAAATAATCGATGCTAGACCATGAGGCACCGGGCCAAACGTCATTGAGTTGCCAGTACAAGGATCCCATGGTGCGTGGCATGCTGGCTCTATGATGGCTGGCGGCGAGCGCTATGCCTTCGGCTTGCATCACTTGGCTGAGATATATAAAGTCTTGAAAATCTTTTGGTTCGCCATAGTTAGCGCGAATATAGTGTAATACCCGCTCATTACCTTTTCCCGCTAAAAATTTTTGATGTTGAGTGATCACAGGATGATCGATGGATTGCTGTTCTCGACCACTAAAGGCATCGACCGTGGATTGAGAAGGCCAAGATTGCAAACCGTATTCCGACATAAAACGCGGTGTTTCGTGCAAGTAGTCTTCGACAGGACGACTACCTGCCCAGACTTCCCAATAGTGCTTATCACCGCGTTCGCTATCATTGGCGCGTTCGCTCAAGTCATTACTGGGAGAGCTAGACCAGTATGGCGTTTGCGGACTATATTGGGCTACGATTTGGCGTAGATCGTGTCCAAATAGTTGTAGATAGCCTTGCCAAACTTGATCGGCAAACTCAGGATTAGCCTTGCGTAAATTGGCGCCTATACCCCAGTCCTTCCACGCGGTTTCTTCCTCATTATTGCCGCACCAAAGCACGATGCTGGGATGCGCACTTAGACGTTGAACTTGTTCCTTCGCTTCCTGCATCACGTTGTCACGAAAGGCGGCATGGTAGGCTGGCACGACCCCACCACCAAACATAAAATCCTGCCAAATCATGAGGCCGAGCTCATCGGCGAAGTCATAGAAAGCCTCGCGCTCATAATAACCACCGCCCCATACGCGTAGCATATTCATGTTCGCGTCGACGGCGTCTTGTAAAATTTGGCGGATTTTTTTATCGGTAACTCGATTTGGAAACATATCAAAAGGAATCACATTGGCGCCTTTGGCGAACACCTTTTGTCCATTAATGACAAACTCAAATCCTTGACCTTTTGGGTCGATGTCTCGCCTTAATTCCACTGTTCTTAAGCCTATACGTGTGCTGCGTTTTTGAGTCTCTTTTTGAATACCTCCTTGAGTATTAGTAGCCTTAGTAGCCTTAGTAGAACTAGTCACCTCGACTTGTATCGTATAGCGCGCCGCTGCCCCCATGCCGTGCGGATACCAGCGCTGTGGCTGCGTAAGTGCAAAAGGAATGGTCGCGGTTTGGGTTCCGATTTGCAGCGTGTGTTGAAGCTGCTTAATCTGTTGAGGTTTTCCTTGTGGGTCAAGGACGCTCAGCACGATGTCGACGGTTTGGACTTTGTCAGAGAAGAGTTCAAGCGCGGCATTTAACTTGGCCAGTTCTGGTGACAGCGATTCTTGTTGTACCTGTAGTTGGTTTATCTGATGGCTGGAATAGGACAATAGTTTGACCTCTTTCCAAATGCCCGCCGTGACAAACCGAGGCCCCCAATCCCAGCCATAATGATAGCTAGGTTTGCGTGCAAAATTGCCGGTCATGACACCCTTGGGATCATCGTCATAGGGTGAAGGATAATTGCCAGCCAGTGGATGTGGCATGGCTGATACCTGCGGTAGTAAGCGGGTGATGGGGGAATGAAAAACCACGCGCAGAACATTGGTGGATTTGAGTTTATGCTCTACCGAGAGGCGCCATTCTCGAAAAGCATTGTCGCTGCTGTGAAGTTTTTTTCCATTGAGATAGATGTCAGCATAAGTATCTAAGCCTTCAAATACCAGTATATGGTGACTGAGCTTGGCTTGTTGTGCATTGAGAGAAAATGTTTTTTGATATTCCCATTGTGCTAGTCCTATCCATTGTAAGGTCGCCTCATTCATCTCTTGATAGGGGTCGGGGATAAGGTGATGGCGTAATAGGTCGGTATGAATGTGACTGGGAATTTGTGCACTACGCCATGTGGTGAGTGTTTTATGTTGCTGTGCGTAGCTGTCTCCTGGCGCGAGGCGAAACTGCCAGTTAGCGCTTAAATTGAGATCGGCATTGAGTATCGGCTTGGCTTGCATATGGGCGGAAGGAAGCATGGCTAGAAGAAGGATAAAAGGCCAGATTTTCATGGTGTTATGTGTGGGTTTGGTTGGGCTTTTTGTAATTACTCAGTTGGCTATGCCATACGCTAGAAACGGTTTTCATTACTGAATAAACACCTCTGGATTCCCGATAGAAGGAGGTTGTCGCGAAAGGTCAAAATCAGAGACAAAACCCCTCAACGCCGAGACGCAGAGACGCTGAGAAAATCGGAGAAAACCTCTGCGCTCCTCTGCGTCTCGGTGCCTCGGCGTTGAGGGGTTTTCGGTTTTTTCCCAATTCATCCCTTTTGCGACAGCCTCGAAGCACTCGGGAAAGACGGCCTAAGTGCTCGGGAAAGACGGCTTAAGTATTCGGAATGAACGGTTTATATAGCGCTCTGAACAATTGCGGCATTTTTAAAATGGATGACTATCTATTTAATCTCGTGCCCGTCAAAGCTAACGCATCTACAACGCTACAGCAAGGTTTTGCGTTATTGATGCTCGTGTTTATCGTTCTGGATAAACACGGCGGGTGTAAAAGCCTGTGTTTAGTGTGATCACTAAACAAGAGTAGATTCTTTTCTTCCCCTTGTGGTGCGTCAATAGTAGCTTTAATATGGGTCGAACATCTCCGTTTATTAAACTAGATTTCGGACTTACGCCAAATTGCTCTGGCTAGGCGAGGAGTCGAAGACAGTATTTAGGTCCACGAGACGAACGCAACAACGCCAGCGTCTATTTTGCGTAAGTCCTAAGATTAATCCCGATTAAATTAACTATAACCATTCAACCATGAGCGTCACCATTCGCGATCTTGCAAAAGCCACCGGTCTGTCAGTAGGGACGATTTCACGCGCCCTGAAGAATCAAGGGGGATTGACTGAACTCACTCGAACACGGGTGTTTGAGGTGGCGCATCAAATGGGGTATGAGTTGAGTCATTTAAAATCGGGGCGGATCCGGCGGGTGGCTTTTTTACTACACAGACAGCACAATACGCTTTCCTCTAGTCCGTTTTATTCCCCTGTTTTGCATGGGGCGGAAAGCGCTTGTCGGCGCGAAGGAATCGCCTTGTCCTTTGTGGCAGTGGGCCCAGCGGAGCCAGTGATGGAGCAAATTCGCTTGCATCAACCGGATGCGATTTTGTGTGCGGGTTTTTTCGAACCTGAATTATTACAAGCGATACGTGCATCCTCTAAACCGATGGTCTTGATCGATATGCAGCAAGAGGGATTTACATCGATTAATCCGGATAATCGCCTAGGTGGTTATTTGGCGACGCGGCATTTGATTCAAGTGGGGCGTAAGCGGATTGCGATGATGAGTGGGCCATCGGCACACTTTAGTATTCAAGAACGGGTGCATGGTTTTCGAAAAGCCTTGTTTGACGCCAAAATGTTAGCCAACCCAGAATTAGAAATCACTATTCCCCATCATGCCGACGAAGAACGTAGTGTCAAGCAAGCCATGCATAGTTTGCTGGCGAAGTCGCTAGCACCCGATGCGGTGTTCTGTTACAACGATCAGACAGCTTTGAGCGCGATGGCGGCTTGTTTAGAAGCGGGTTTGAAAGTGCCGCATGATGTAGCCTTTGTCGGCTTTGATAATATCAGTGCCGCTGCACGGGCGATTCCGCCTTTAACCAGTATTCACGTTGATAAAGAAGCGCTAGGTGCAATGGGCATCGAGCTGCTATTGCGCAAACAAAACGGCGACTCCCTGCAAAAAACTTTAGCGGTACAACTCATGGTGAGAGAGAGCAGTACTGACGATTTACCGCATTTACGGCGTGGGTAGAAAAAGCCTTACAGTCTTGGTCCTTGGCGCAGAAGTGCAGAGGGCGTAGAGAACAATATTCGTTTTTCTCTACGCTCTATGGGTTTTAGTTTGTAATTATTCAGCCCTCTATGACGAAGTTGAAATTTCAAAGTACTCCACCTTATTTTATGTCATTCACTAGGGTTTAATCGGGAATCCAGTGGCGTCCGTTGCTGAACAAAAGTCGCTGGATTCCCGCTAAAAACATGCGGGAAAGACGGCTTACATAGGGGGCTGAATAATTATTTTAATTTTTTTGTCTGTGTGGAGACATTACTGTGGACATTACTGCTTAAGTTTGGGCATAGGTGTAGTCATTACATCCGCCGTAGCGCTTCCCCACTGCGCTTGAGCTGGCTCCGAAGTGAGTTCAAAATGTAATTCCCCACCTTGATGTAATTGTTCCCAACTCAGATAGACCTTGCTCTGTTTTTGTTTCTGCCAGGTCGCTGCTTGTATATATTCAACTCCATTGTTTTGTGCTGGACTCGTGGAGATGAGTAGCGCTTTATCATTCGCCAAATGAATAGTCGCTAGTCGAAATTGCGGGGTATGCAATAGGAAGTTACCACTCCCAGGACTGGCGGGATAAATCCCTAGCGCGCTAAATACATACCATGCCGACATGGTACCCAGATCATCGTTGCCGGTCACGCCATTGGGTGCATTGCTAAATAAGCTGTCAGCGGCGCGTAAGACAGCGGTGGTTTTCCAAGCTTGGCCGATATGAGTGTACATCCACGGCGTGTGAATATCCGGTTCGTTATTCGGGTTGTAGCGAAACTGTTTGTAATAGCTGTATGGACCGACCACCCAGTCTTTACGTACCGCTTGATGCGCATCTTTTTGTAAGGCATCCATCGCAAAAAAAGCGTCTAGGCGTTTACCCGCTTGTTCGCGTCCTCCCATTGCTTGCACTAGCGCAGGAATATTTTGCTGAACCAACCATTGGTATTGCCACGCCGTGCCTTCATGGAAACCATTTTCTGAGCGCGGATTATAGCTGCCATCGATTTCACTAAACCAACTTGCATCTATCATTCTAGGGCGAGGAAAACCTTTAAATCCCAGTTCGGTATCGCTGGCTTCGGCATCCCAAATTCGCTGCCAATTGGTCGACCTCTTTGCCAGTAATTGCGCGTCCTTCGTTTTTCCTAATGCCTCTGCCATGATCGATAAGGCGCCGTCAGCTTGCGCATATTCTAGCGTCGCAGAAGCACCATGATGTGGATCGACATCCATGCCTTTGGCACGAAAGTCACGTTGGTAGGGTACAAAACCATGTTGCAAATAGTGAGGATTACCAGCTCTACCTTCGGCACGAATTTTATAATCTGGCACACCAAAAGCATTCTCTCTTAGTGCGCGATAGGCGGCTTGCTCTTTGCCTTTAAGTGCTCCATAACGCCAGAGATCGACTAGAAAAGGGGTGACCGGATCACCCGTCATAATATTGGTTTCAAAGTTGGCGTAACCCCAACGCGGTAGCCATCCTTGCTGGTCCTTGATTTTTAGAATTGAGCTGGCGATATCTTTGGCGCGCTCTGGACTTAATAAAGCGAGTAATTGATTTTGTGCTCTATAGGTATCCCACAGCGAAAAAAATTCATAGTAATTTTCACCCTTGGTTTGGTGAATTTTGTCGTCATAACCGCGGTAGC
>JAIELM010000562.1 GCA_019752975.1 Undibacterium sp.
CCCGCACGGCGAAATTGAAAATGCATCCACACCAAAGACACGCACACGGTTCCGTACAAGAGCATGAAACAAGAACTACGCACACCGGTTATATCCACCGCAGCACCAAACAATATCGGTAATACGAAACCACCCAAACCACCAGCCAAACCCACTACACCCGACACCGCGCCTATATTGCTGCTGTAATCATCTGAAATAAATTTGAACACCGAAGCCTTACCCACTGCCATCGCAATCCCCACCACAAACAAAATCACCGTAAATAAAATCGGGCTTAAACCAATATGAAAAGTTTGCAAACCGTTGACTGTCTTAACTGTGAAATCAGTCTGGGGGTAGGAAAGCAAAAAGAAAGCAAAGGTAAGTAATAAGAGAGCAAAGGAGATCAACAATAAAACCAAAAGAACGCAGTAACACCCCACCAGGTAAAGAAAAACACGCCGCCAATAAAGCCGCACTTTTTATGTCAAAGCCATACTCAGTCACATAGTATTTCACCATCCACAATGACAGTCCCACATAGCCGCCAAACACCACCGAGTAGTACTGACAATAACGCCAAACTTTTTTGTCCTTGAGCATAGAGAGCTGTCCCATGAAACTCAGATTACTTTTCACTAGATGACTAGGATCACTGGAGGAAAAAAACCAAAAAATAAGCGCAGCGCAAAACATCATTCCCGCATAGACTTGAGGCACCAAAGTCCACCCCGCAATCCCTATCAAGACAGGCGCAATAAATTTATTCACCGCCGCCCCAGAATTACCAGCCCCGAAGATTCCCATTGCCAAACCTTGACGCTCCTTCTTAAACCAACGCGCGACATAAGGCGTACCAACGGAAAAAGACCCTCCTGCCAAACCCACGAACAGGCCCAGCACCAAGAAGTGCCAATACGCGGTAGCGTAACTAATTAAATATATTGGGAGTACGGTAGATAGCATCAAGATAAACAAAACGATGCGCCCACCAAAACGATCCGTCCAAATTCCCAAGGGAACACGGATCAAAGAACCGGTCAGCACCGGCATCGCAGTGAGCAATCCAAACTGCGTTTCATTTAAATGCAAGGTGTTCTTAATCGGTATCCCAATCACACCAAACATCATCCAGATCGTAAAACACACCGTAAATGCAAGCGTGCTCGAGGCGAGCACCGCATTGGCTTTGCCATTATTTGGCATGACAGACTCCTTAGGCTTTTATGACAAAGCAAGCATAAAGAGTGTTGTGGGAAATAGTAACTAGTCAAAAGGAGGGGGTGACTAGGAAAAAAGAACTATAGAGCGGCTCAAAAAATCAAACTCTTTCGTGACCATGTCCTATGAAAAGTTTGATTTTCTAAAGATACTCTATATACGCGACATAACTTTAGGACTTAATTATTCAGCCCTCTATGACGAAGTTGAAATTTCAAAGTACTCCACCCTATTTAATGTCATTCACTAGGATTTAATCGTGTATCCAGTGGCGTAATTTGCTGAACAAAAGTCGCTGGATTCCCGCTAAAAACATGCGGGAAAGACGGCTTACATTGGGGGCTGAATAATTATTAGGACTGAATGAAATGGACTCCCTCCGCCCGAGGAGACGGCATCATACGCAGGAATTTACAGACACAATTTACCGACTCAATTTACAGACTCAATTTACAGACTCAATTTAGCCCTCTTTCGATGCGAGCTTAGCCGCCCAACGATACAAGCCTGTCACCATCACTGTGCCAAACACCAATGCCAGCAACATCATTTGTGTCTCATTTTTACCGTCCATCAATGCCAAAGGCTCTCCCTTATTGGTCACCACGATCAATCCCGCCAAAGCAACGTTGAACAAGCTCTCACCAACAATAAAACCTGACATGATCAATATACCCAAGCGTTTCGCCATCTCGCCCCAAGCTTTGCGCTCCATCGCTTTTTCAAAATAATATCCAGCAACCGCTCCTATCACTACCGGCACTGTAACTGCACTTGGCAAATAAATCGCCAAACCCACACCTAAGGGCGGCAAACTATAGCGCTCATTGGAGAATTTTTTCAGTAGGGAATCGATCAATACCAAACTCAAACCAATCAAGGCACCTACCCCTAACAAATTCCAAGCCAAATCACCACCAATCACGCCCTTAGCTAAAGTAGAAATCAAGGCTGCTTGTGGCGCAGCCAATGGTTCCGAGGATATCGCGCCTAGGTTCGGAGCACCTGCAAAGCCTCTGGCATGATTCAGCAATTCCAACACGGGCGGAATCACTACCGCTCCAGCAACTACGCCGACGACTAAGGCAAGTTGTTGCTTCCATGGAGTCGCATCGACTAGCTGACCGGTTTTTAAGTCTTGTAAATTGTCATTACCGATTACTGCCACCGCCAATACCACGGTAGTCACAAACAAGGCATACGCTACCAAAGCTTGCGCCACATCTGGCCCCATGACGTGCCGCCCTACCATACCGACACACAGCGCTGCACCAAGAATAGTGAGGATGGCAATGCCTGATACTGGTGAATTAGAAGCGCCGATTAAACCCGCCATGTAACCACAGATCGCCGCCGCAAATAATCCCGCAATAAAAATGTAGGCAATGCCAATCGCTACTAGGGGCAAAGTCATCGAAGCCAAAGCACCATTTTGTAAGAAACTAGTCAATAACCATCCCGCAGGAACCATCGCCAACAATGTCACCAAACCAACCACAAAAAGCGGCATATCTTGTTCAGTGCGCGGTAATTGTGCACCGCTACTTTTTGAACGTGAAGCGGCTAAGGCGGATTGCAAACCACCTAATACTGGTTTACCCAATTTCAGCAAAGTGATAATCGCGGCGGTTCCGATCACGCCAGCGCCCATCATACGCACTTCTTTACTCCAAATGGTGAGGGCAAATTGTGCCGCGTCCGCATCAGGCATGCTGGTCATGCTGGTCAGGTTGGTCATAATAGGCACTAAAATTCCCCATGCGATCACGACGCCTGCCAACATCGCCATGCCTACCGTGATACCCATCAAGTGCCCTGCCCCCAGCAAAGCCAGAGAACTAGATGCGCCAATACCAGTGGCGCCGTTGCCAGTCTTAAAGTAGACGGACATCTCCCCGGCCATCAATTTAACGCCGCTACCAGCGGCATAGAGAGCCGAAGCGACACTCCCCAAAACTATCGCCCACAATCCGCTTTTGCCTTCCGATGCACCACTCCTTGAGGCCATTCCCACTTTCAATACTTCGGCTGCAGCGACACCTTCAGGGTAAGGCAAATCCGATTCTGACACCAGCGCACGGCGTAGTGGCATGGTGTACATCACGCCGAGCACACCACCAATAGCACAGGCAGCAAAGGTAGGCCAAAACGGCACATGCACCCACCAACCTATCATCAACAGTCCAGGCAAAACAAAGATCACCGACGACAATGTCCCTGCCGCCGACGCAATAGTTTGTACGATATTGTTTTCTTGTATGGTGGCGTTTTTAAATGGACTCAACAAGGCCATAGAAATAACCGCAGCTGGAATCGAAGTGGCAAAAGTGAGACCCACTTTCAAGCCGAGATAGACTTGGGCAGCGGTAAAAACTAAAGTAATCAAGACACCTAAAACAATGCCTCGGGGGGTGATTTCTTTGGGGTGAATGGATAAAACCTGACTCATGTTCTCAATTCCTATCAACGAATATTTTAATTTTGAAATAACATCTCCAGCCCGCGCAGTGTGCCGGAAAATGAGCATAGTGCCAAGCAAAATCAGCGCCTACACTCGCAGGACTCAGGAAGTACCACACTACCGTGCTAAAATGGCGGACTTTTCCCCTCCAATTTCAGTCCACTTGCAATGAACGACACCACCAACCACAAAGACGAAACCAGTGATGAAATCGGCGACCTTAGCGTCGACGCCGCATCTAAGGCCCCAGTTTCCACCGAGCTCATCTTAAAAGAAGTGGCTCGTCGCCGAACCTTTGGGATTATTTCGCATCCCGATGCGGGTAAAACGACTTTGACTGAAAAGCTCTTGATGTTTTCTGGAGCGATTCAATTAGCTGGCACGGTGAAAGCACGTAAAAGTGGCCGCCATGCCACCTCAGATTGGATGGAAATTGAGAAGCAACGCGGTATTTCTGTCGCCTCGTCCGTCATGCAGTTCGAGTACCGCGACCATGTAGTCAATCTACTCGACACGCCGGGACATCAAGATTTTTCTGAAGATACTTATCGTGTATTGACCGCAGTAGATTCTGCCTTGATGGTGATTGACGCGGCTAAAGGGGTGGAAGAGCAAACCATTAAATTGCTCAATGTTTGTCGTATGCGAAATACACCCATCATCACTTTCGTCAACAAAATGGATCGCGAAACACGTGATCCTTTAGAGCTATTGGACGAATTAGAATCGGTACTTAAGATCCAATGTGCCCCAGTCACTTGGCCTATTGGTATGGGTAAAACCTTCCGTGGGGTGTATCACATTTTAAAAGATGAAATCATGTTATTCGCCGCCGGCAGCGAGCGTGCGGATCAAGAGTTTGAAGTACTTAAAGGGATAGACAATCCCCGTCTAGCACAACTTTTTCCACTGGAAATCGAACAGCTCAAAATGGAAGTGGAATTAGTACACGGCGCTTCCCATCCGTTTGATTTAGACGCAGTATTAGCTGGAACGCAAACGCCGGTTTTCTTTGGTTCTGCGATTAATAATTTTGGTGTGCGTGAGATCCTCAACGCCTTGCTAGACTGGGCGCCTGCGCCGTGTCCGCGTGATGCGACAGTGCGCTCAGTAAAACCTACTGAAGTCCCTTTCTCTGGATTTGTATTTAAAATCCAAGCCAATATGGATCCAGCACATCGTGATCGCATCGCCTTTTTGCGAGTCTGTTCAGGCCGCTTTGAACGCGGTATGAAACTCAAGCACTTGCGCATCAACCGCGACATTAAAGTCTCCTCTGTAGTCACCTTCATGGCATCCAGCAGGGAACAAGTCGAGGAAGCCTATGCTGGCGACATCATCGGCTTACCCAATCACGGCAATATGCAAATTGGCGATAGTTTTTCTGAGGGTGAATTATTACAATTTACGGGCATTCCCTATTTCGCGCCAGATTTTTTCCGCCTCGCTCGGATTTTGAATCCGCTCAAAATCAAGCAGCTACAAAAAGGCTTACAACAATTGGGAGAAGAAGGCGCAGTCCAAGTTTTCAAACCTATTGTGAGTAGTGATTTAATTTTAGGTGCGGTCGGTGTTTTGCAATTTGAGGTGGTCGCGAGTCGTCTGAAGAACGAATACGGTGTCGATGCTGTCTTTGAAGGCACAAATATTAGCAGTGCACGCTGGATCACTTGCGAAGACAAAAAAATGCTCGCTGATTTTGAACGCTCCAGCGCTGGCGCCAACGTCGCCTTCGATGCAGCAGGCAATATGGCCTATCTCGCTAGTTCAGGTGTCAACTTACGTCTCACCCAAGAGCGATGGCCAGAGGTGGTGTTTCATGCAACCAGAGAGCACGCGGCAAAATTAGGCTAGTGCTGTTTATCTCCCCTATATCGCCTATATAATTACGGGCACTTACAGGCATTAAAGCAGAGTGAGTCTATCCATATATCAAAACCACATATAAGCAAATGAGTACTAAGTAGTTTGCAATAAGAAATTTAGCTCTTAAGATGCGAGCTACTTTGTGAGGATTTATGACTTTAACTTATATCATTTCCGGTTTTGCAGTCGGTGCCCTCGTTGGTCTAACGGGGGTAGGTGGTGGTTCCTTGATGACGCCCTTACTCACTTTACTCTTCGGCGTTTCGCCCGCAGTTGCCGTCGGAACCGACCTCGCCTTCGCTTCCATCACTAAAGCCACTGGAACACTGTCCCATCGCTTGCGCGGTACTGTGGAATGGGATGTAGTGCGTTTGCTCTGCTATGGCGCTTTACCTGCCGCCTTGTTAGCCACTCTCGGTCTCAAATACTTCGGCGGTTTAACTAAAGAAATGGGGCAAATCATTCGCTACTCAATCGCCGGCTCAGTGTTTCTCACTGTCATTGCGATTTTATACCGCAGCAAATTACTCAATTGGATTAACGCCCATCCCGAGCGTCAACTAAAAGGGAGCAAATTAGCCGCAGCAACCATCACCGCTGGTGCAATCTTGGGAGTGCTGGTGACGATTTCCTCCATCGGTGCTGGCGCGATTGGCGCGACCATTCTGGTACTACTCTACCCCAAAATGCCAGCTGCACACGTCGCTGGCACTGATATCGCTTATGCGGTTCCTTTAACCGCTATTGCAGCGATCGGACACTGGTGGTTAGGTTCAATCAATTGGGAATTACTCACTTCATTATTACTCGGTTCTTTGCCTGGCATCACTCTAGGTTCTTTGGCCGCGAAAGCAGTACCAGAAAAATTGTTGCGCGGCATTTTGGCAACCACTTTAACCTTGGTTGCTTGTAAATTGGTTCTTTAATTAGTTTCATGCGGCACTCCATTTTTTGCGATTTTTTAGGAATCTAAAGATGTATCGTTACGATCAATATGACCACCAAATAGTACAAGAACGCGTTGCGCAGTTTCGTGACCAAGTATCACGCCGCATCAATGAAGAATTGACTGAGGATGAATTCCGTATTTTGCGTTTGCAAAATGGCTTGTACATGCAGCGTCACGCTTATATGTTGCGTGTGGCGGTGCCATATGGTCTGCTTTCTTCCTTGCAGTTACGCAAATTTGCTTTTATCGCACGTAAGTACGACCGTGGTTACGGGCATTTTACGACGCGCCAAAATATTCAATACAATTGGATCAATCTAGAAGAAACACCAGATATTTTGGCAGAACTGGCCTCGGTAGAAATGCATGCCATTCAAACTTCAGGTAATTGCATGCGCAATATCACCTCGGATGAATATGCAGGTGTGGCTGCTGACGAGATTATTGATCCACGTCCATACGCAGAAATTTTGCGCCAATGGACCACCTTTCATCCAGAATTCGCGTATTTACCACGTAAATTTAAAATCGCCATCAATGGAGCGAAAGAAGACCGCGCTGTTATCGCAGTGCATGATATTGGACTCACTGTCGTACACGATGAAGCGGGCGAGGTCGGTTTTAAAGTCATGGTTGGGGGTGGCATGGGACGTACGCCAATTTTAGGCAGCGTCATCCGCGACTTTTTGCCTTGGCAGCACGTAATGACCTATTGCGAAGCAATATTAAGAATTTACAATCAATTCGGCAGGCGTGATAATATTTACAAAGCACGAATTAAAATTCTGGTAAAAGCCATAGGCGCTCAAGAATTTGCACGCCAAGTAGAAGAAGAATGGCAAGATTTAAAGGATGGCCCAGGCACATTGACGCAGGCAGAATTGAATCGTGTCGCTGCTTATTTTGTTGATCCAGCATACCAAACACTGGCCGCTGTTGATACCAGCTATTTAGCACATCAAGCAGAAAATAAAGCCTTCGCAAACTGGGTTAAACGTAACGTCAAAGCCCATAAGCAAGCAGGTTACGCGGTAGTCGTTTTATCTTTGAAAAAACCTGGCGTACCGCCTGGTGACGCAAGCGCCGATCAAATGGATTTTGTCGCGGATTTGGCAGATGAATATAGTTTTGGTGAATTACGTGTCACGCATGAGCAGAATTTAGTCTTAGCCGATGTAGAGCAATCACAACTTTTTGGGTTGTGGAAAAAAGCCAAAGCGCACGGTTTAGCGACACCGAATATCGGCTTATTGACCGACATGATATGCTGTCCCGGCGGTGATTTTTGCGCTTTAGCGAACGCCAAATCAATTCCTATTGCTTTGGATATTACTGACCGATTTAACGATTTAGATTATTTGCATGATATTGGAGAATTAGAACTCAATATGTCTGGCTGCATCAACGCCTGTGGTCATCATCATGTCGGCAATATTGGCATCTTGGGCGTAGATAAAGATGGTAGTGAATGGTATCAAGTGTCGATAGGAGGAGCACAAGGTAATCAGGCCGCTATTGGTAAAATTATCGGCCCTTCTTTCTCAGCTGGACAGATGCCGGAAGTCATCGAACGCATCGTGCAGGTGTATTTGCGTGAACGCGTTGCTAGTGAGCGCTTTATTGATACCGCGCAGCGCTTAGGAATTGCACCATTTAAAGAATATGTGTATGCAACACCAATCAAAACCATAGAGCATCACGGAGAAGATGCCGGGTCAGCAGTATCCTATTAATTCTGGGGGAGAAAAATATGCGTCAAATTATTAAAGATCGAGCGGTTGTCAATGATGACTGGGAAGTTCTACAGTTATCCGAAGACGACAGTGTTGATTTAATAGAAGTAGCCTATGGCAAAGTCATCGTGCCCTTAAAAGTCTGGTTAGCCCAGCGCGACCTATTAATCAACCGCATCAGCCATAACAACATCGCGGTTTGGTTAAGTAGCGATGAACAAGCCAAAGACTTAGGTAAAGACATCAAACATTTTAGTTTGATCGCGATTGATTTTCCTAAATTTGCTGATGGCCGTGGCTATTCGATTGCCTATAACTTGCGCACACGCCTAGGTTACGAAGGAGAATTGCGTGCGATCGGTGATGTCTTACGCGACCAATTATTTTACATGCAGCGTGTGGGCTTTAACTCCTTTGCGGTACGTGCTGATAAGAATATTCAGGACGCATTAAAAGGGCTCTCTGATTTTAGTGAACGTTATCAAACTTCGGTGGACGAAAAATCCCCGCTGTTTGCACGCACCGAGCGTGTTGGAGTGGTTTAATGAGTGATGGACTTAGTAGCGAATTGAGTGGATTTGAAGAACGCTTGGCGAACTCAGTAAAGATTTTAGAAAAAATCGCAAGCGAGTATACGCCTGCCGTTTTCGCCTCTAGCTTAGCGTTGGAAGACATGGTACTGACCGATCTTATTCTAAAAAAGAAGCTCAACATTGGTATTTTTTCTTTAGAAACGGGTCGTCTACATGCTGAAACTTTGCAGATGCTCGATAAAATCAAAGATAGGTATAACAGTGAAATCCTGTTATTTAAGCCTGAAACAAGCGCCGTAGAACACTATGTCAGCACTAATGGTCTCAACGCCTTCTATGACAGTATAGAAATGCGCAAAGAGTGCTGCCGCATACGCAAAGTCGAACCACTCAATCGCGCCCTAGCCGGCAAGAAGGCTTGGGTCACTGGACAAAGACGTGCCCAATCTGCCACCAGAGCAGAACTCGCGGTACAAGAAGACGATGTAGCACATGCTATGCAAAAATTTAATCCGCTAACCGATTGGTCGGAAGATGATGTTTGGCACTACATCAAGAGCCACGATGTGCCTTACAATACGCTACATGACAAAGGCTATCCCTCAATAGGTTGCGAACCCTGTACTCGTGCCATAC
This sequence comes from Undibacterium sp., assembly GCA_019752975.1. Lineage (GTDB taxonomy): Bacteria > Pseudomonadota > Gammaproteobacteria > Burkholderiales > Burkholderiaceae_D > Undibacterium. The sequence goes on from JAIELM010000562.1 coordinate 9,382, forward strand.
AACCGGGTGAAGATGTCAGAGCCGGACG
>JAIELM010000563.1 GCA_019752975.1 Undibacterium sp.
TCTGCGTCTAGCCAGCGCAATTTTGCGTAAGTCCTAAGGTAATCAGAAAATTTCAAGAGCGATCGAACCATTTTTTTTAGGCGTAAAGGCCATGATGGTCATGACGCTTGTTAATGATCGCTACCAATAATCCAATCAGGTTTTTGGGTTTCTAAAAAGGTGATGAGCGCTTGCACTACGTCAGGGTCAAATTGTTTTTCGCTACGCTCTCTGAGATAGTTGAGCACTTCGGCTAGTGGCCACGGTTCCTTATATGGACGTCGATGCAGCAGGTCGTCGAAGACATCGACCACGGCAACGATTCGCGCCGCCAAAGGTATTTCGTATTGTTTGAGTTTGCGAGGATAGCCATTACCGTCAAAGTGTTCATGATGCCCACCCGCGATTTGCGCACCGATACTTAAGCTGCTGACGCCATCGACCATTTTGGCCGCGCGAGCCAATACCGCTTCGCCAATTTCGGCATGTTGCTCCATGATGCTGCGCTCTTCCGGTGTATGGCTACCCGGTTTCAGTAGGACCGCATCAGGCGTGGCTACTTTGCCGACATCATGCAAAATGCTCGCGATACCGACGTAGGCCATAAAATGTGGTGTCGTTTCTTCGACGAATTTTTCTGCTGCCTGAAGTTCTATGGCGATCGCCTCAGTTAAGCGACACACACGTCGCACATGACCGCCAGTTGTCGCATCGCGTGATTCGGCTAGGTCGGCCAAGGCAATAACGGTGGCCTCTTGAGTGGTTTTAAGTAGGGCAAACATATGCAAGTTATCGAAGGCAGATGCGATGCGGTCACAAAATACTTTCAATAATCCACGTTCCAAATCACTTAGCGGCCATGGGGGTGAGAATGCGACCGCAAATTGATGACCATGTAGAGAACGGATAAATAGAACATCGACAGGGTGACCAAAAATACTGGTTTTTTCAGCGAAACATCGTTTGATAGCTGCGGACCAAGCATGCTCTTCAGGAAGCGTCATGCTTTCATATAAATGGCTTGAAAGGCCAGCGGTCGCAATCACAATTGGCGCCTTTTCCATCGTCAAATTATCTTTTTGCATGACACATAATACGCCTTCTGTGCCAAAATCAAGGATCGCACCTATTTGTGTTAACACGCCAGAAGCTAAGTCTTTTAGAGAGCTGATTTGATACAAATTACTTGCCGCCTCCATGATCTTTGCTAAACCTTTGCGGTTGGTCTCTATGGTTTTTAAGCCTTCATAGCCACGCAGAGACGAAACCACCGTGGTAAATAGTTTTTGTGCGGTCAGTTCGGTTTTTGATTTGTAGTCATTAATATCAAAGTCGACAATGACATCTTGTTCTGGTGCATGCCCAGGCTGTCCAGTGCGTAGAACAATTCGAACGAGGTTATTGTTGAGTTCTTCGCGAATGCGTTTGACCAATTGTAATCCCGCATCATCTGTTTCCATCACCACGTCGAGGAGAACTAATGCGATGTTGGGTTCCTTGCTCAGAACTTCGAATCCTTCTTGTCCAGAATAGGCCGAAAGGATCTCGATTTCGATACCTCTGAAGGAAAAGTTTTTCAAGGCCAAGCGAGTGACAGCATGGACATCTGGCTCATCATCCACAATCAACATGCGCCATTTAGATGTGCTAGCGGCATCCGATTCTATCTCTGCATCCTCGGGCATAATCCAGTCGAGGTCATCGTCATCTTCTGTCGTGTTGGAGTTCAAGATATGCTTTCAAACGTGCGTGAATTAAAAGCCAAGAAGTGCAATCTATTGAATATCGACGGTTGATAGTCCCTAAGATTCTATGGGTAGCACAAGTTAAAAGCGATACAAAAAAATCGAAGTTTCACTTTAAAACTGTTCTACTTCTCAAATTTTTACTATCAACGACTATGACAACACTACCCCTTGTCGTAAAAAAAATCCACAAGAATTACCCTAGAGGATGTTTTTTTTCGTATTCGTGTCGTTTCTCTGAAGAAAATAAGGCAGCTCACTAGGGGGGCATTTGGTCAGTGCTCAAAAACACGCGAGCTTAGGGGGCCGCGTTAGGCTTGTTTGTATTTTTCGGCAAGGCTTCTGGCGCAGTTTCGCCAGCGCTGGCTCTCGTCGTGAGTTGTATAGCTAGCTATTCGCTCCCCATTCGTAGCAAAACTGTCTCGAAAAGTGCGTCCATCATCAAAAATGCTAATGAACAAGCTCGGTTAAAACTAGCTCCACTTTGCTCCTCAAGCGTCTGGCCCAATTTTGTATCGCGTAGTTGGAACTGACTCTGAATAATGAAGCAAATAGGATGCGGTAAATATCTCGGCGGCGAATTTTTGACACTGCTGATGGCGATAGCTTCAGCTGCTTGTTTTGGCTAGTGCTCGTTATGAGTAGCAGGGTCTCTAGGCCGATAATGATAGGCCACAAACAGGCTAAACGTAGCCTAATTTGGTCTCGCGGAAGCAAGCAGACATAGGTAATAGCTGCGTCAAAGTGATCGAGTGTACGATGGATCAATGAAGAGAGGACGGGCTTGAATTTGTCCCTGCCGATCCCGTCCCATAGATCTTCTACGCTCAATCCAGCAGTGTCTAATAACGTCTTGGGAAGATAGCAGCGGCCTATGCGTAAATCACTGCCGCAGTCGCGCAAGATGTTGGTCAGTTGTAGTGCTTGTCCAAAGCGTATTCCCAGTTGACACATATTGTTTTTATCAAGCGCTAGCGTCAAATGGGAAAACATTAATTCGGTCCAAAATTCACCAACGCAACCGGCCACTGAATAAGTGTAACGATTTAATTCTTCTTCGTTGTTTAAGATGGCGACTTTACCCGAAGTCTCATCGGGAAAAAATTCAAGATCAAAGCGCATTCCTAAACTGATGGTGTGCAAAACTTTTTGTATCGCGATTTTGTCTTGATGACTGCTTTTAGAAAGTAAGGTGAGTATGTCCGGTAGCGCCTTGAATAAACGCTGTTCAGTGGCGTTGGCATGCACACTTAAGTGCGTGCTTGTATCAGCACTGGCAGAACCATGTTCAATCGCAGCGTAAAATTCCTGTAGCATGTCAAGTCGCTCACTGGCAGCGATTGCACTAGTATCGGCAATGGTGTCCGCGATGCGTGCCAATAGGTAAGCTAACGCAATCGGCTCGCGCATACCACTAGGTAGGGCGCGTAAGCTTAAATAGAAGGAGCGCGAAACTTGTTTTAAGAGTTCTAGCGGAAGCGGTGTGGGGTGTTGCATCAATAATTATTCTTAAAAGTAGGACTTGCGCAAAATTGCGCTGGCAAGGCGAACACAACAACGCCAGCGTCTGTTTTGGGTAAGTCCTAAAAAGATCGACTCTAGATAGGAGCGCCAATATACCTTGTAACAAAAAAAAATCCTAGCCAGTGAAGTTAATCCAACATTTTCCATTAGGCGTACCAACGATGCAGTGATGACGGCACATTCGCCGCAAAACCACCTCGAAAAGTGCATCCGTCATTATGATAAATCCTAATGGAAAATCTCAGTTAAACTAGCGCCCATGCCAAACGAATCGATGAACGAGTACTCCGATGAATTTTTGATGCTGCGTTATTGCGCTGGCGATCTGTTGGCGTTTCAAGAACTTTATCGTCGTCATAGTGCCGCTTTGTATCGCTTTATCGCTTGGCGTTCGCCGCGGGTCGAATGGGTAGATGAGATCATGCAAGATAGTTGGACTGCTTTGCATTTTGCAAGGGATAGGTATAAGGTAGAAGCGCGTTTTCGCAGCTATCTGTATCAAATTGCGCGTCATCGCTTGCTCGATTTAATCGCCCAACATCAATTGGTGTTGGCTTCGGATTTGGGTTGTGATGCCGACGGTGTAGCGATTTTTGAGCATATGGCTGATCTAGCCGATGGTGCACAAGAGTTGTTAACGCCAGAGCAGAGCGTCCAGCGCCGGCAAGAAAATGGCGATCTACATGCCGCCATCGCCGCCCTGCCTAGTGTACAAAAAGAAGCTTTGGTATTGCAGCAGTTTAATCATTTGAGTGTAGAGGAAATTGCGCAAGTGTCCGAAGTGTCGGTAGAAACGGTGAAGAGTCGCCTTCGTTATGCGATGCAAAAATTGCGGCAGCATTTTGCCAAAAACCTAGCGACGCCAGAGGAGTTAGCGTGATGAGCGAGCACCAAGAACAGCATTTTGAGGATTTTTTGCAGGGCAAGGATGAGCTCTCGCGTCAATTAAAATCCTTAACTCAGCCTAGCCCGAGTGCGGCATTGGATCAGCTTATTCAAGCGAAAATCGCCGCGCAATTACAGCTTGAACAGCTTGAGGTAGAGCAGAAAACAGTGCAGAAAGCAGATCTAAAAGCACCTCCGATTGCACCAGGTTTTTCAATTTGGTCAAAGTTAAAAGATTGGTGGTATTTACCCGTTGCTGTTACTGCCGTATTGGCGATTAGTCTCACGCACAATGTGCAGCAAGGTAGCGAAAATTTATCACCCGCACAGCCACAGCAAGTGGCGATATTAGGGGATAGCGTGCGCAGTGCAGCTTCTAATCATCAGTCAGTACCGATAACAATCATCCCACCAGCACCGGCAACAGCACCAGCACTCGCACCCAAACGCATTAAGCCAATTCAACTGGCGCTTAGCACGGAGAGGCCGGTGCAAGCTGCTACTGGATCTACGTCCAGTTTGGCGTCGACATCAGCACCAGCACCAGCAACAGCACCAGCGGTCAGCGAAGTAGCGAAGCAAGCGGAGGGCGGACAGACTGTTGTGATCACTGGATTACGCACCAAAATTGAGGTGTCGAATACAAACGATGGTATGGTATGGACACCCGCTACAGGCGCGAGCGTCGCGCAGCAATCAGCTCAAGAACCACAAAATGAACGACGTCGCGACATCAGTACCATTCCTGTGACACGATCACCAGTTCCCGTATTAGAGATGAAGGCTGGCGTGACTCGCGGTGCTGAGTCCGAGCGATATACTACCGCACCGATCAGCGGTGCCAGCAATACAAATTTTGGGGCAGATTTCGGACGTGTTAAAGCTGTAGATAAGGTGGAAGAAAAAAACCAGATTCCAGCTGCCGCGCTATTATGGTTGCAAACCATAGAAAAGCAGATCGACAACGGTAAGATGGAAGAGGCTCTGCAGGAATGGGGAAAATTTAAGCAACAATATCCCAACTATGTATTAACCCCCGCTATGCATGAAAAAATTCTGATCTTGGAAAAATCAAAAAAATAATTTGGCTTAGGAAGCGACCAAGTGCCTCGCGGCCTAGGTCAGCCTTTCGCTTTAATAGTTAAGCGAAAAAGTATTTTTCTGAATTTAACCCCATTTGCGATGCTCATCCGTTTAAGTATTTATACGGATGAACCGGACCTTAGGGGAATAACATGCTGAAAAATATCTTTAATAAAAGCTTAGTCGTGTCGCTTATGTTGCTCACGCTTAGTTTGCTCACGTTTATCTTGCTCACGCTGGCTAGCGCTCATGCATCGGCTCAAGCACCAATATCGCCACTGATGGAAATTGCTAAAGGCGAGTCAGCCATCATTTTGCAGAGCGTACAGAGCACCAGTGAATTCAGCGGCAGTATGCTTGAGACTACGGTAGAGATGGTTTTCTATAATCCCAATTCCCGTGCTTTGGAAGGCAATTTACAGTTTCCTCTACTCCCTAATCAACACATTACCGGCTTTGCGTTGGACATTAATGGGCAATTACGTAGCGCCATACCGGTAGAAAAAGCCAAAGGTCGGCAGGTGTTTGAAGAGATAGAGCGGCGTGGCGTCGACCCGGCTTTATTGGAAATCACCCAAGGGAATAATTTTAAATTACGCGTCTATCCCATCCTCGCTCATGGCATACGTAGGGTGCAGTTAAAGTATGTTGAGACGCTTCCTATGCATGACGGACAGTGGCACTATCAACAGCCACTTGGATTTTTGCAAGCAGCGCAAAAAATGACCGTCAACATAGCTATCCATGGTGTGACGAACAAACCTAGCGCCCATATCGGTGCGCAAGCGGTAGATTTTGAAGCGCATAAAGACGGTTTCCAAGCGCAAATCAAAGACCCTCAATTGGCTGCTAAGGCCACGCTCAATCTCACATATCAAGCGCAGCAAACGGCGCAGTCCTATTTGCAGGTGAAGAATGGGGAGACTTATTTTTTAAGTGAGATTCCTCTTCCGGCTTTTCCAGGCATGACAGAAACGCGTGCGTTACCTAAAGTTGTCGGCTTACTCTGGGACAGTTCAGGCTCGGGTGGACAGCGCGCCATCGCTGCCGAGATGCGTGAATTGGGCGTGTATTTTAAGGCGCTGAATAATGCTGAAATTCGCTTAATTCGTTTGCGCGATAAGGCGGAATCCAGCGAGCGTTTCGAACTTGTCAATGGCAATTGGAGCGCGCTACGTAAGGCCTTGGAAAGCACGGTCTATGATGGTGCCAGTGCGCTTTTTGATTGGAAGCCTGAGCGTGATGTGAATGAGTATATATTGGTGAGTGATGGCTTACGCAATTATGGCAAAAAGACCTTCCCTAGTTTGGCGAAAAACCAACGCCTGTTCGCGCTTAATTCTTCCCCAAGTGCGGATAGCGCACGCTTAGCGGCGCTGGCCGAAAAATATCGCGGACGCTTGATTCAGGTGCATGTTGACACACCAGGAAGCGCAGCTAAAGTCCTGCTCAGCGAAGTACAAAATATCGTCGATTTGCAAGCTGAAGGCGCGACAGATTTGGAGGTGGAGAGTTTTACGCCAGACGGTAAATGGGTAAGGATAGCCGGTAAATTACAAGCATCTAACGCGAATATAGAACTGAAGTTGGTGCAGGGAGAGCAAACCCAAGTGATTAAATTTGTGATCGATAGCAAAGCGCCGACACATACGCTCGCCGCTGATTCTTGGGCGAGTTATCGCTTGCATAGTTTAGCTGCCGAGGGCGATTTGGCGCGCGCGCAGATTCGACGTTTAGGTCAGGAATTCGGCATTCCTACCGCCGAGACTTCTTTGATCGTCTTAGAAACTTTACAGGATTATCTGCGTTACGATATTGTGCCACCTGCAGAATATGTGGAGAGTTTCAATCGCATCAAAGCACAATACTGGCAAACAAAACGTCTATCACAGCAACAACATTTAGAAAAAATCTTGCATCAGTTCGCCGAAAAACGGACATGGTGGGAAAAAGATTTTTCGATCAAAAAGGAATTTCCAAAAGAAGAAAAATCGATTCCTATCGCCGAAGTGCATCCGATAAGTCCGGTCAATCCAGTAAGCATGCCCAGTTCGATAACTCCGATAAACCCCATAGTAGAAACCGCGTCAAAAAGAGCCCAAGATGGGATGCAAAGTGTGAACGTTAGTGGGACAAGGACGCGTATAGCCGTGAGTAACACCAATAATGGATCAGTCGTTTTATCAGCAGCACCGACGGCGGCTCCTATGGGCGCAGACTATGGACGTAGCGTATCTGTCAAAGAAGGTCATAGCCAAGATGGCGCCCCTAAAATGGGTGTCGCTTTAAAAAAATGGGTCGCCAACGCACCCTATCTCACCAGAATGCGCGCTGCTAATAAAGACGATATCTATCGTATTTATCTCGATGAAAAACCTAGTTATCTCAATAGCAGTGCCTTTTTTCTCGATGCGGCAGATTTGCTATTTGAAAAAGGTCAAAGGGAATTAGCGCTAAGGGTCTTATCTAACTTGGCGGAAATGGATTTAGAAAACCGGCAAATTTTGCGCATACTCGCCCATCGTTTAATGGAAGCGAAGATGTCGGCCTTAGCGATTCCCGTGCTAGAAAAAGTGCAGTTATTGGCAGAAGAAGAACCACAATCTTTTCGCGATCTGGCCTTGGCTTTGGCTGCCAATAAACAATATCAAGAAGCGGTAGCGCAATTTAACCAAGTGCTTCTAATGAATTGGGATGACCGTTTTCACGATATAGAAATCATTAGCTTAGCCGAGCTAAATAGTTTGTTAGCGAATGCAAAAAATCAAAATATGGTATTGGATACGAGCACAATCGATCCACGTTTAATCAAAAATATGCCACTAGATTTACGCGTCGTGATGAACTGGGATGCGGATAATAGCGATATGGATTTGTGGGTCACAGACAGCAATGGTGAGAAATGTTACTTCGGACATCCCAGCACCGCGCAAGGGGGACGTATGACGCGCGATGTGACACAAGGCTATGGTCCCGAAGAATTTTCGCTACGCCATGCCAAGCCAGGAAAGTATAAAGTTGAAGTCAATTTTTACGGCAATCGGCAACAAACCATCGCCGGTGCGACCACTTTATCGGTCAAACTTACGACTAAATTCGGCACGCCAAAAGCGCAAGAAAAGATGCTCAGCTTACGCTTAAAAGGTGCTGGCGAGACCGTATTTGTCGGGGAGTTCGAGGTTGAGGGAGAGCGTGCAGGACGCTAGGTGTTAAGCCAAAAATCTGACCATGCTGTTGCTATGAGTGTGAAAACCTTAAACTACTTACGACAGACCCAAAGAGAAAAGTAGGGGCGCCTATATAGGCGCTCATCTAATGATGTTTCTTTTGAAGTCGAGCTATCGTGCCGTCGTCTTTCAAGCTTTTCATTGCTTGTTCGAGTTTGTGAATCAAGTCAGGTGAGCTGTTTAAGTTGCAGGCTAAATAGAGTTGGAAACTGCCGACGGTGAGAACAGGCTTAATTTTAATGTTTTGGCGCTTGGCAATCCAGTGTCCAGTTTGGCTGCCTACCGCCCACAGGTCAATCCGGTTGGCGTTGAGCTTTTTCCCTGCTTGCTCGCTGTTGGTGGCGTTATCGAGCTTAAAGTTTTGCTGCTCCAATAATATTGCTACCGCATCGCCGCGGTAGCCCCCGACCACATATTTTCGCGCATCGTCAAGTTGTTTTAAGACGATAGGGTCGTCAGCCCGTGCAAAAAGTACCCAGTCGTCGGCCGCGATCGGACCTATCCACAGAAATTTTTTTTCACGTGTTGCAGTACGAGTGGTGGAGAAAACGCAAGTGTCTTTGTTGTGTTCCGCTAGGCCAATTGCGCGAGTCCATGGGTAGACATGGATTTCATAACTGATTGCTGCACGTTGCATGATTGCTTGAACCGCTTCGGTACCGCTGCCCGCCAATTTACCACTAGGAGAGACAAAATTATATGGTGGTTGATCCTCGACTGTGATTTTTAGTTGAGGCGTCTGTGTGCCAGCATTGGCCGTGAGGGCTACAAATGCGAGGATGAAGGAAATCAAGAGGGAAATTTTGTGGCGCATGATGATGTTGGGTTATACAATTTCCCCCAATTTTAACCCAGATTTAACTCAGTTTTAACTCAATGTAGCTTCGGAATTTCAGGGCGGCCAACTGCTATTTT
>JAIELM010000128.1 GCA_019752975.1 Undibacterium sp.
TGACATAGCGTTACCATTTAGATGAATGCGCCTCTAGGAACCCCTTTAGCGCAAAGTTTTTCAATTTCACACCAGTCTATCGAATGATTGCGCATAAGGTACTGCGCTACAACAAGCTTACTGTTTAAGACTTACACAAAATTGCGCTGACTAGGCACAGAGCCGAAGGCAGTACCTTAGTACCTTAGTTTAGCAAACGGCGATAGCAACAACGCCAGCGTCTGTTTTGCGTAAGTCCTAATATTTTCCATTTAAAAGTTGCACTTCGCTTTTGAATCTACCTTTTTAATGGTTCTCTTGGGCTTGCGACATAGACGCAACACAAATGCAAATAAACACGACAAAAACATGCCAATTTTTACGAAAAAACTATACTTGAAGCATCCATCAATGAATCACACCGAGCTTAGGCTCAGTATTTGGATTTAGTCATTTCGGTAGAATAAGTAATCTTCTACCGGCAAGCTCGGTCTACGCTTAAACTATAATTTCGCCTTTGTCAGTCCCCCAAAAAAACTTAGGAGCAGAATATGAAGTCCTCATCATCATTATTGTTTGCATCAATTGCCTTGTTAACGAGTATGAGTATAGAAGCGAGCGATACCAAGTGGACTTACTCAGGCGCAGGTGGCCCTACTGAATGGTCAAAGTTAAGTCCTGAAACAGCGACTTGTGGCGGCAAAAATCAATCGCCGATTAACTTAACTGGCTTTATTAGGGCTAGACTCGCACCGATACAATTTTCCTACAAAGCCCTAGGCAACGAAGTCTGGAATAACGGCCATACTATTCAAGTTAATTTTGCCGAAGGCGGCTCTATGCACATCGATGGTGCCCAGTTTGATCTCAAGCAAGTTCATTTTCATGCGCCTAGTGAAAACCAAATCAATGGTAAATCCTATCCGCTAGAAGGGCACTTTGTACATAAGGACAAAGACGGCAATTTAGCAGTGATTGCGGTAATGTATCAAGAGGGTGCTGAAAACAAAAGCCTCACTAATGTATGGAACTTGATGCCGCACGATGCGGATCAAAAAGTGGCGCTCACCGAAAATTTACATCCCGATGCGCTTTTACCTAAAAAACGCGCCTACTATCGTTTCAATGGCTCTCTCACCACTCCCCCTTGCTCTGAAGGGGTACGCTGGTTAGTGATGAAGGCGCCGGTTCCTGTTTCAAAATCTCAGGTGGAAACCTTCGCCCAAGTGATCCATCATCCCAACAACCGCCCTATCCAATCGGTCAATGCCCGCCCCGTGTTGAAATAATAAAGCATTCCAAATAAGCATGCGACGCATGGGTCCGTGTTGACCCGTGCGCCTAGTATTTTTTGACTTGAATTAAACCCGGAATTTCCAACAGGATTTGAGGTGATGACGGATGCACTTTTCGAGCCAGTTTTGGTGACCCAGCAATTTCCCTTACGACTCATGCTGCTTCAGACTGCAGCTCGTATGATGCAAAATCCAACTCACAGTTTGTGAGAAAACTGAAGCGTGAGGGCACGTGGTGCCATCGGCAAATCATGCGGTAATGCTAAACCTGGTGCTAGGCTTGGTTCGCGCACATCAGCATTGAATAAATTGCGGGCATTGAGTGCAAACTCCCAGCCACCGTATTTGGTGCTGAGTGTGAGGTCAACGGTGGTGTAATCGGGGATGGCGGGACGTGCATCACCACTCGAACGTTGACGTCCAGCGACGCGGTTGATTTGCGAGCTGAACAATACACTGGGCTCGATTTGCCAGCTCAACTTTGCGAAAGTGTGGTGACGGGGCGTGAGACTAGGGTCGCTACCATTTTGAGGATCATTGGCCCGCTGCCACGCGTGTTGTAGGCTGCCACGCACCGTCTCACTCAGTTCCCAGTTTAATTCGAGCTCTGCGCCATGTCCATTTACTTGTCCGACATTGCGATAACTGGCGCCCGGTGCTGGCGCCGGATTAGCCACGCTGCGAATAATCGAAGCCGATTGATAATCAAAAAAATTCAGATTGACGCCCAATTTATAGTTGGCCTGCCAATTCAGTACCAATTCATGGGTCGTGATGGTCTCTGGTTGCAATAAAGGATTGCCGCTATTGACCGGATTAATCCCATATTGTTCGTTAAAAGAAGGTGTCCGAAAAGCGCGACCGGTCAGTAATTTCGCAGTGAGATCAACACTGGCGTCCCATACTAAAGCTAAGCGGGGATTCGTGGTATGGCCAAAATCGTCATAACGATCGTGCCTCACACCTGCGGTCACAATCCAGTCCGGCAATAATTGCCATTCATCCTGTAAATAGACATAGTCGATTTGTCTTCGTTGAGGAAGGATGTGCGGTTGAATCGCGTTGTAATCTTTTACCGCACCAGTTGGAATGGGCAGACCAGCTGGACTAAGTAAGAAGTTCTTGATGGTTTCAGTACGATACAGATTTAAATCATCATGGCCGGCACCGATGCGTATCGCATGGCCACGCCAGCCGTTATAAGTAGCAAAACCAGAGAGACTCACAGTGCGTTGCCAACGTCCCGGGCCGCCGATCATCCCATCGGGAAAATAACTGGCGCCGATACGTGTCCCTGGCGGAAATAAACCGATTCCTTGCGGTGTTTGTTCCACTATCCGCATAAAACTCAGCATGCCGCCGAAATTCCAGTCGTCCGCCAATTGTGATGAGCTCCAGCTCAGGTCGCTAGTGAAACGGTTGCTCTCATTATGATGGTTAGGATCAAGTGCACTATTAACGCCCGCACCAAAGCCAATGTCTTTGCGTATTTTGTAGCTGCTACGCCAACGCCAATTCGTCGTGGATAAATCTAGTTGACTGTCTAAGGCACGGTATTCAGTGTTGACTGGACCAGGCGCCAGACTGACATGAGTACCGAAACGTTTGTCGTTCAAACTTTGCGCATCTTGGTCAATGAGGCTCTTTTGACCATCAGTTTTCCCCAATTGCAAGTAGGCGGCGACGGTAATGTCAGCTAACTTACCGCCGTGCTGTATCCAAGTGTCCACGCTGCGAAAAGAACCAAGACGCACACCCAAGCGCGTACCGGAAATTTCAGCCGCCGACTTGGTGATGATGTTGATCACGCCCGCGAATGCGTCGGCACCATACAAGGCCGAACCAGGTCCACGAATGACTTCAATTCGTGAGACGTTGGTGAGTGGCATGCTAACCCAACTATTGCCCTTGTCGCCATTGTAAATATCGATCAGTGGTATGCCATTTTGCAATATCAACACCTGCGGGTTACTTGCGCCATTAACACCAATACCGCGTATCGAATAACTGCTTGCATAGGTCGTCGGTGTCGTATTCACGTGAAGGCCTGGCACAGTCTCGAGTGCTTCGTTTAAATCATGTAAGCCCATTGCGGCAATATCTTCGGCCGTGATTACGGTCGCCACCGCCGGTGCACGACGCAAAGATTGCGCGCTGCCAGTTGCAATACTAATGGTGGCTCGATCACCGTAGGCCAGTGCGAGATCCTCGCCCGATTGCACGGTCGAATTAATCGATTGTCCATAGGCCAAGCTTGGTAGGGCCATTATCGCAATCAAAATTTTATTCAGTGGTGGCATGATGAAATATGTTTTACTCATAGACGACACTTGCAGGTCATTAGTGTGTTTTTTGCGTTATTGAGCTAAGTGAGAGCAATTGATGTACGACCAATTTAAGTAAACCATCATCGCTAATTTATTTTCACTGCCTACTATGAATCATAGAATTAAAATTTTCCCCAGACAAGTTACATGCTTACTTATCTTGGTGAAAATCGATTTAATGGCGTTTTTTGTGCAGACTTGCTAAACCGTTATGCCAATGTACACCACGATCATTCAAGATTTGACGAGGTCATTTGCTCGTTCCACGCTGCTTAAACTTTGTGGCGCTTTACACGGCAGTGTAATCGTAATACGCGCCCCTTTATCGAGCTCGCTCTCCACATTGATTTCGCCACCTAATAAGCCCGTCACTAGGTTATACACGATTTGCATACCAAGACCAGAACCGCCTTGACCAAACTTAGTCGTAAAAAAAGCTTCAAAGACACGCAGGCGGACAGCTTCACTCATCCCGACGCCATCATCACTACAAATAATTTGAACGCGATCTGCATCATGACTGTGGCACTCTATGCATAAGCGGCCATGGTCGCGCCCGGCAAAACCATGTAACAAGGCGTTTTGTATTAGATTGCTCATGACTTGCCCGAGCGGTCCAGGATAACTATCGATTTTCAAGCCCGGCTCAAGCTGCATCTCAACTTGATATGGCGTGTGTTTGAACATCGGTTGAGAAGCAAATAAGATTTCCGAAATAACCCTATCGAGCTCAAAAACGCGCCGCATTTCTGTCGTCTGATCAACCGCAAGTTGTTTAAAGCCACGAATAATTTCCGCCGCACGCTGTACATTGTGCATCACCATGGCACTGCCGTTTATGCTTTGCGCAATGTCATGTTCAAGCTCTGATTTGCGTATAGTCCCGGAAGCAATTGCATCAGCGATTTTTCCCAGTATGGCTTCCATCGTCGATGCCGCCATCAAAGCATTTCCCAGTGGGGTATTGAGTTCGTGGGCAACGCCAGCAACTAAACGTCCCAATGAGGCGAGTTTATCAGATTCAATCAACTGCCTTTTTGCCTCACGTAGCGTGTGCAATGCTTGCTGCAACTCGGTATTACTACTGCTTAATGATAAAGTTCTTTGCGCTACTTTTTCCTCTAAGGTGGTGGCATGATTGGCCAACGCCGCATTGCTTGCTTGCAGTTCCTGATCGCGTTGTTCCAAACTATTCATCATGCTATTGAAAACCTGCGCCATGCTGGCAATGTCACTCGGGCCGTCCGCTGCGGCGCGTAGCCCCAATTGTCCTTTGCCGGCTTGTGCCATGACTGTTGACAGTTCACCTAAAGGCTGACTTAGTCTATGTGCTAATGACCGTAACATCCACGATAATAAGATTGACAGCGCCAAGCCGACGCCAAAATTGATCACGGCTAATCGGCTCACCAATTTGGCTAAAGCCGCTTTACCTTGCGTAACGCGCACATAGCCAAGTAGCTCCGGCATAGCCGTGACCGTTTCAAACGGTGAGGCCTCAGCGGGCTTGGTATAAACCGGTGCCACAAAGCGCCACGCTAAACTCGTTTCGGCTTCGAGATAAGAACCAGCGATATTTGACTGAGGTTTTCCAGCACTCATGGCCGTAACACTACCCCGTGTAATTAAGCTGTGTCCATCAGCATGCAGCAGTTCGACTTGCAAAACATCGGTAAACGACATCGCTCGCTCGATCGGTTCACGCGCATTCTCTGCACCTCCTGTCAGTAAGGCTAGCTGACTTTGCTGCGCCACGCTATTGGATAGACTTAAGCCTTGTTGAATCAGGGTTTCACGTACCTGTAAACTACCCTGCCAAGTCGAAAGCAAAGCAGTGATTGAGCCAACCCCAAGCACACCAATCGCTACCGCAATAATTAATTGCCGCCGGAACGTAGTGTGTCGCAATCGATCTAGCCAATACCGAAAAAATAAGCGGTTCATCGTTCAGGCAGGAGCAGCTCGAAACCACTCTGAAATTGCGGCGTCAGGTCTAGACCTAAATGGCTCGCGGTTCGTATATTCAGCGCAGCGTGCACATCGCGTAAGGGCACAGCACCCCGCACTATAGGCACATTGCTATTTAGCCTGGCCAATGCAGAACGTCCTAGACTACGTCCCAATTCCAGATTATCAGGATAAAGCGAGAACAAAGCACCTCGTCGGACATGGGCTAAATTACTGGAAAACAGAGGTAAATTTTTATTCCAACTCTCTTGAAGTACCAACGGCAATACACTTGATTCATCGACCGCGAGTGGGTCTTGAGGCAACCAGAGTGCATCTTGTGAAGTTGCTTGTGCAAAGAAATCTTGGTAATAACGCAGTGCACCGCGTAAATCGCTCACCTCTTGCGCCCGCAGCTCTAAGTTCAGTTGTTTAGCTGCGTCCTGTGCAAATCGTATTAACCAAGCATTGTGGCGTCCAGAATACGCCACGTTGACGCGTTTTGCGCTAGGTTGCATGGCTTTCAGGCGCTGCATCAGCAACAAAGGATCAGGTGCCAAACATAGTACACTTGCTTCGCGCGCTTCGCTGTCGGTCGGACTAATGATACCTCCCGCCAACACATCTACACCTCTCTCTAGCGCACTGGCCAATCGCATGCCAGCTCGTCCAAGCGCGATCACTACTTTAAGATCAGAACGCCGCAAATCGGCGACCATGGTAGCTAAATCGGCGTCGCTAGGAACGGCGATTTTATAGGTACGCGTTTGTAGTTTGTCGTCGATGCCTTCTAAGATTTTGGTAAAAATGGCGCGATATGGCTCACCGATATCAGGATAAAGGACAGCCAATATTTCTTTGCGTGAGTTTTGCCCGTAAGCGGCGCTAGTGAGCGTGCTATTGAATGCACCACTAAATATTGCAGTTCCCAAGAACCGCAGACAGTCGCGTCGCTTGCTGCTTTCCATATCTCGTTGCCGCTTCATGGGTGTTACTACCTTTTCAAAGACCCTTAGGTTGCATAGGTTTGCTCATTGCACGAGAATAACGCCAGTTTTGTAAAATAAACTTCTGGCATCATCAATGCGAAACATAATGGTGTTAAGGAAGAATCTATTCGGGATGTGAGAAAAAAAGAGTAACAGGCACCAGTCGTCCGAAATTAAGTATAGGCTCTGGCATTGCTCAAGGTCAATGAAAGAAGCGCTATGGCGACAAGTATTGTTGTCAAAATTGTTGGGAAATTGCGTCAGATTTTGACTCGCGCTGAGGCAAACCACTCCGCATTTTCTATAGAGAGACCTGCGCGCTTTCATCGCGAGCAGCCAAGCGGAGAATATTTCAAGCATTGTGCCGCTTCACAATACGATTCAAGCCGACCGCGGTAATACCCAAATATCGTGCCAAGTCCTTTTGCGGAATACGTTGCAACAAGGACGGTTCGTCCTGTGCGAAAACTGCGTAACGTTGTTCTGGCGTCAGTGTTAGCAACTCTCTTTCGCGCTTTTCTTTTTTTGCAGAAAAAATTTGAAATGCGCGGCGCAACATGCGTTCCCACGTCAGTTCGTACAAGGCCAAAGCTTCCAAATCAGCATAGGCAATGCGTTCCAAGACACACTCTTCCACCGCAACCACCGCGAAACTGGTTTTTCCTTCTCGATCGAGCGCGGTAAGGCTGGCAAAGAACTCGCCTTGCACGCAAAAAGATTTAATCCATTCGCTGCCATCTTCACCCAAGTAGACTAACTTTACCAAGCCACTAAGCACGACATAGCCAAAAGGATGAACGCTATCTTGCGCAAATACTTGTTCGCCTCGCGCCATCTGCACCCTGTGTATCTTGGGTGCCAATTCCGCAAAGCGTGGCAGCGCTGCTCCGACTAGGTTCTCAAACAAATGCTGACTATAGCAATAGGTCTTTTCCATATTCTTGAAGCAAAAATTAACTTGGGTTAATGCGATGTTTTCTATCGCAGCCTATGATTCTCTCACGTTCACACAACTACACCAAAGCGCTATGAAAAACATTGATCAACTTACCGTACTCGTGACTGGTGCCAGCTCCGGCATAGGCTATGCGCTGGCACTTCAACTAGCACAACAAGGAGCCACTGTGATCGCATGGGGACGCAACCTGCAGCGCTTACAAATACTGGCAGCACAGCATCACAGAATTCAAATCGAGGCAGTTGATATTAGCCAAAGCTTGACGCTCAAAACTGCGATACACCAACTGCAAAAAAAGCACAACATCGACTTATTAATTCATAACGCTGCGATACAACATGCTTGCCAACTAGAAGACCCCAATTACGACACCAATCATATCTTAGAAGAGATCTCTACCAACCTCATTGCCCCAATCGAACTGAGCCGTCTTTTTCTGCCGCAATTACGCCAGCAAGCAGCAACACGTATTTTATTTATTTCTTCTGGATTGGCATTGCTGCCAAAAAAAGAGTCTGCCGTGTACTGCGCCAGCAAAGCGGCGATCCATTCTTTCGCGGAGGCTTTAGCATTGCAAGTACGTGATAGCAGCATCCATGTCACCGAATATATTTTGCCCTTGGTCGATACCCCCATGACCGCCAATCGCGGTAGTGGAAAGCTAACAGCGCACGATGTTGCCGAGCGCATCATCACTAGTCTGCAAGAGCCGCCGCGTGCCACGATTTATCTCGGTAAGGCTAAATTACTCCCATTTCTATTACGCTTCGCCCCTTGGATTGCGCGGCGAGCATTACAAACCTAAGGCACTTTGGAGATCTTTATGTTCACTATTTTTTTACATGTTCGTGCCACATCAAATTGGCTCTCCCTGTCGCGCCAACAACGTGCAACGATCTTTGATCAACATGTTCAACAACCCATCCAAGCTTCACCTGCCCTGCGCATGCGCTACTTCGATGCAGAGGCCTTCCACGCCCGAGTTAGTGACGTGATATTGATCGAAACTGAAGACCTGAAAGCCTACTATTTTTTCATCGAAAATCTCAAAGATAGTCCTATTTTCAGCGAGCAATTTTTTACGCTGATCGATATCATTCCCAGCATAGAGAATGGATTCCTAGAGTACGAAGCGACGCTAACTGAATGTGAGCGTGCCGAAATTATTGGCTGAAATTATTGACTGAAAATATTTAGAGAAAAGCGCGAGGGTCTAGCGTTAGCCCTTGGGTCAACGATCTGAACTTTGGAGTAAGGTATTGAATCTATTTAATGCGGAGAGTGATACAAGTTCTCGGGAAAAACCATATACCAGTTAGGTGAATCTGCGGCCGTTCGCTACAGAACACCAATAGTCACTATTCCCATAAAAAACACCCATTCCACCAAAACAAACGGTCCTATGTGCGGCAGCGAACATACCGCCTACCTCAATCTGACTAAAGTTACCCATCTTCAGCTTACTTTGTCAGCATCAGCTCTTTGACATGGTTTTGCGACGATAAGATCGTCCGACTACCTGCTACTGAAGTGAATTGAAATTCGCTTCTTTAGTTCTCGAAAGACCAAGGTGCAAAAAATATTTCGCCGTTTCGAATTTTCAGTGTCGACTTCAGCCTGGATCAC